>DASRRA010000465.1:0-17161 GCA_035696085.1 Bacteroidia bacterium
TTGAATGATTGATAAAATTGTGTGTTAAGTAGTTGTATTTCAGGTTGTTATTGTCTGTTTTTTTTTGGGTATAATGCGGCATGCGATTGAGCGGACATCATCGCGTGTTCATCACAGCATAAACACCTTGATCAGATCAACCCTCTATACCCAGTTTATGAATAATTGCCTGCTCCAGTTTTTTTGCGTTCAATCTTCTGCTAACAAAAAAACGCAACCGGTTTAACTGATAACTCATTTGATAGGGACTGATGTTGCTGAGTGCATGATAGCTATCGGTTGAGAACATACACCCATAAAACCATTTGCTGGATGTATATCCCAAACCAAATGTGTATTTGAATTTAAAAGAGGTGCTGTTTGCTCCTGAAACAGAAAGCTCAAGCCTGTAGAAAATGAATTCCCACTCAGTAATAAAGGAAAGGAGGAAAACAAATATTGTATGTGATCATCCACAACGAATGAATCGGCGGTGAAGGAAAAATCAGAAAGATAGGTTCCAATAATAAAAGAACCTGCACTTTTAATTTGTGATTGTGTAAAGGAAAAAAATGGGCGATAAGAGAATCGCTTGTTATTGAAAACGTAGTAAATATTAAAACTACTGGATAAGGCTGACAAAGCAGATCGTTGAAAGTAGACCGCCTGATTTTTATAGTATCAAAAGAATAAGCTATTATTTCAATATATTACGCTCACCACATAGGGGTATATTCATTTTTAATTGTCATCCATTTACGGAATTTTCTATTCAAACAAAACGGTAAAAGATGAGAAATAAATACATTTCAAGAATAACATTTATTTTGTTTAGCTGGCTCTCAGGAAGCGCATTGCTGGCTCAAACCAGCATTTCTGATACCCTGTCGTTTGGCGGTTTGAAACGCGATTACCGCATCTATATTCCTAAAATTTATAAATCTGGAACCGCAGTGCCCCTGGTTTTAAACCTGCATGGGCTAACATCCAATGCACAACAACAGGAGGCTTACGCAAACTTTCAACCCATTGCCGATACAGCCAATTTTATTATTGTAAGTCCGAATGGTACGGGCAGCCCCAGAGGCTGGAACAATTTCGGGCCCTTAGGAACTGGCGTGGATGATCTGGGGTTTTTATCTGCTTTAATTGATAAAATCAGCGCTTCGTATTCAATTGATAAAAATCGTGTATATAGCACCGGAATGAGCAATGGAGGCTTCATGAGCTATGACCTGGCTTGTTTTCTGAATACCCGTATCGCTGCTATTGCCTCGGTTACGGGAAGTATGATTACCTCTCATTTCAAGGCTTGCAATGTAAAACGGCCTACGCCTGTTATGGAAATCCATGGCACTGCTGATAATACGGTACCTTATAATGGAGGGGGAAGTTTATCATTTACACCCATTGATACCTTGGTGAGTTTTTGGGTAAAGCTCAACAAATGCAATGCACCGGTGGTGACCAACCTACCTGATGTCAATAAAAATGATGGAAGTACGGTGATTCATTATGTATATGATCATGGGCAAAACAACACTTCTGTAGAGTTGTATAAAGTGGTAGGAGGTGGGCACGCCTGGCCAGGTGCCCCTTTCAATTTATCCGGAACAAATCAGGATTTTAGCGCTAGTAACGAAATCTGGCGTTTCTTTTCCAAGTATCGCCTGGATGTGGCTACAGCCATTGATGAAAATGATGCTTCAGCGAAGGAAATACAGGTATTTCCAAACCCGGCAGATAATGGTTTTTATTTAAATTTACCAGCTGAGCAGGGAAATTATTCGGTTACTATTCTGAACAGTCTGGGCCAGGAGGTCGCAAACTATAGTGGACAAAGTAAACTGTCTTTTATTTCCAGAGAAAACCTGCCTGCTGGGCTATATTTTATACGGGTTCAGGGACCGGAACAGTGTTTTAACACCAGAGTGCTTTTTAACTAAAATAGTCCCCAATCAGTAATTTTTAATGAATTTGATATATTATTTTGAGTTTGGAATAGTGGTAAAAGGCTTTACAGTTGTCATAATAGCAAAAGAGTAACTGTAAATAATTAAAGCAACAGGTATTTCATATCTTTTTTCAAGAATTAGAAGTGATTTTATAATTCATAAAATAGTTTAACTTTGGTTCTGAATTTTTAAAGTAGTGATACGTGACTGCGGAAAAAGAAAGCAAAGAAAAGTACAATTTAAATGACCTGGGCACTTTTGAATTGGTGTTCAACAAACACTATGAGCCGTTGGTGATTTATGCAAACACGTTCATGAAAGACCTTTCGGAAAGTCAGGACATTGTACAGCATGTATTTGTATCGATTTGGGAAAAACGCGAATCCCTTACAATTCATACTTCTTTGAACGGATTATTGTACAGAGCTGTTTATAATACGTGTTTAAACAAGATTAAGCAGCAAAAGATAAGATTGAATCATGCAAAAGAGGTGCAGCAGAAAAGTGATGTATCAATGCACGCCGAAACGATTCAACAAAAGGAATTGATAAATAAAATAGACAGTGCCATTAACCAGTTGCCTGAACAATGCGCCAAAATCTTTAAGATGAGTCGCATGGATGAGTTAAAATATCAGGAAATTGCAGACAAACTCGGTTTATCTGTGAAAACGGTTGAAAACCAAATGGGAAAAGCATTAAAGCATATGCGGGCACATTTAAAGGACTATTTACCATTTATATTTGTATTTTTTTTAAACTAGCAACGTGATTGATTTAAATAACATAGATGACTTAATCAGCAAATTTTTATCCGGTGAAGCTGAACCGCAGGAAGCACTATGGCTGGAAGATTGGAAGTCTGAAAATCCTGCTAATCTCAGCTATTTTAATCACTGTAAAAATATATTTGAAACGGTTAACGGATACAAACAAACAGATCAGGCCATTGATACAACTGCTGCATGGGAAAAAATCAAACCGATGTTGAGCAGTGCAAAAAAAGAAACTCCTGTTCGTCAACTATTTTATTTGCGTGTTGCCGCTTCCATTGCTTTATTAATTGGTATTGGATCAGTGTTTTATTTTGTATTGAATAAACCGGCTGCGGAAACTAACTATTACGCTGCAGGCAATCAAAGTCAGGCCATCCAATTAACCGATGGAACCTGCATTATTATGGCACCTCATTCCACCCTGAGTCTTGATAATGGCTTTGGTAAAAATAACCGCTTACTTCACCTGAATGGTTCAGCTTATTTTTCTGTTGTTCACAATGAGGCATTGCCGTTAATTGTGGATGCCGGAAAAGTGTTGATTAAAGACATTGGTACACAATACAATGTGGTTACCTCCCGTGACAGCCTATATGTGCATGTGGATGAAGGTGAAGTAGAGTTACTGGACAATGCCGGTTCCAAATTAAATGTAAAAGCATTGCAAAGTGCGCTGTACATCAAATCACAAGGACAATTTATTGATAATGGAAAAGATACATTGATCAACCGTCAGACGAAAGATACACCGCGTTTTAATTTTGTGAATGCGAAATTGAGCGATGTGGTTCAACGCTTAAATGAAACCTACAAAACGAACATTCAACTGGAAAATAAATCGATTGAAAATTGCACACTTACCACTAAATTTTATGATGAAGATATAAAAACCATTCTCCTTATAATTTCGGAAACGCTCGGATTAAAGTATGAAACGAACAAAGACGGTTATATTATAAGAGGTGAAAGATGCATTCAATAAAAACAAAATGCCATTTTCTTTTTCTCCTTCTTTTCATTGTATGTGTAAAATCGACATATGGCAATCCTCAACAGCCTTATTTGGAAAGGGTAATCACGTTAAATGTAAAAGATCAACGCGTAGTCGATATTTTTAAAACGATTACAGAGCAAACAAGTGTTATATTTTCCTACACTAATTTTGACGATAAACAACGGGTTAGCAAAAGCTACGATCATATGCCACTGGGTTCAGCTTTAAATGATTTGATGAAAGACTTATCGTGCAGCTATATTTTGAAAGGGAAATACATCATCATCCGGTACGATAAAATCCCTCTCAAAACAGAAAAGGAAGGAATACCCAAAAATAATATCATTCACAAAGACAGTATCTGTTCACTCAAAACCAAACCTGTTCTTTTATCAGAAAATATAAGGGCATCTGTGTCTACAGCTAAAATACATGGACCATCTAGCACCGCTGTAATACCAAAGCTTAATGATTCTCTGAAAGTGGCTACACGTGCTTATTTATTTCAGGTTGGTATGCAAATTACCTTGGCCAAACCCGTCGGAGGAAAATCTGAGCTGAGTAATTTAGGGCTTGGCATCAGCTTAAATTATTTTATTAAACCAAGGATTGCGTTGGCCCTGAATATGTCGCAAAATTCATTTGCCTTAAGCAATGTGCCTGCTTACAATAGTTTTCATTGTTCAGTAGCACAGTTTGGCCTGGGTGGGGAATATTTTTTAGTAAACAGAACATTCAAATTCTATGTGTCAATGGATGCGGGAGTATACCTCAATAGAGTAGATTATAGCTACAGCTATTGGGCGCTTCCTTATCCCAATGCCTTTTATATAAGTTACGTTACTGTTAAAGAATCGGATGAGGAATCTGCTTTTGGTTATGCTCCCGGAATTGGTTTTTCTTATCGCTTCAACAGCAGGCTTTGCATAAACTCCGGGATTAAATACCATGTTATTCAGAGTAAATATGGTACAATTCCATACTGGTACAGAAATATAGGTTTGCTTTTTTCTTTTTAAGTAGGGGTGTTTTGATTTATAATTGTCGTAAAATTAGTTTGATAATTGCATGAATAAAATTTTCAAAAATAGTATTGTATTTTTCACATTTTTGATGTGCATCTATTCCTGCCAGAAAATCAAGCAACCACCCGCATCGCAAACTCCTTTACCTTCCGACTTTAAAAATATTTCTATCAATGGAACAGTAAATATTTCCTTAAGTGCCGGATCAGCCAATGAGGTGGCTGATGTTTCCAGTTCCAATGTTGAAATGACCATTATAAAAAATACACTGAATGTAAGCGGTTATGGAACACTTTCGCTGAGGATTAATAAATGCGATACTATTTTTGTAAATGCAAATTCAATTGTCAATTCAAGTGTTCCGGATTTTAAACATATTGTTTTCATGTGTAATACAGGCTCCATTTCTGCAAATGATATTGCTGCCTCGGATTCCATCAACGTGAACTCCAATAACTTATTTATCAATTCTATTTCCGGTGCTACTAAAAAATTAATCCTGAATATGAATAGCACCGCACTGTTTGCGGGGTACGGACTCAATAGCAAAAATGCTATCGTAAATGTTAACAACAGTGGAGATGCCCAGGTAACCGTAACGGATACATTGAGAGCTACGATTAATGGAAGTGGAGACATTTACTATAAAGGAAACCCAGCCATGGTGATTCCGGTCTTCGTGAGCGGAAAAGGGCAAATTATCCCGAAATAAAATTCTTTTTTCAATAGGGGTAAATTCATTTCGTATTGTCTTACTAAGAATGCTGATCAAAAAATCATTATATGCGTTATCAACGATTTACTCTTTTACTTTTTTTATTGCTCCTCTTTGCGCATGCACGAGGACAAATTACGGTTACCAATGCAGATATGCCCAATGCGAATGATGAAATACTGCTCAGTATAAAAAACACATTAACCAATTTTAAACCGGCATTAACAGGGCCTAATTACACTTGGGATTATTCAACACTTGTTCCGGATTCACAACGTACAGAAAAGATGGTAGCACCGGGAACAACAGGATATCCCTTTGTTGGTTTTGCTTCAACCTACGCTATACCTGATCTGAATCCGGATCCATTTCCATTCATCTTATTGGGCACTGCTCCAACAAACGTTTATAATTTTTATAAAAAATCAACCTCGCAGTTAACCATAAGTATTCAGGGAATAACAATGAATACAACACCACTTCCTATTTTTCTGAATCCAGCGGATGTGATTTATAAATTCCCGCTCACCTATGGGAATAAGGATTCTTCAAATTCTGGTTATGAAAATATGCTACCGGGTTTCGGCTATTTTAAAAAATCACAAAAACGTGTCAACACCGTTGATGGTTGGGGAACTTTAAAAACGCCTTTTGGAACGTTTGATGTCATCCGTGTAAAGTCTGTAATTTTTGTAACCGATTCCATTCATTCGGATTCACTTGGTTTCGGTCTAAATATACCACTTCCAACAAAGTATGAATATAAATGGTTGGCCAAAGGAAGTAAGTTGCCTATTCTCGAAATTGATGCTACACAAACAATAGGAACATTGTTTAACGTTACCAATGTTGCTTTCCAGGATCAGTTAGCGACGGAAATGGTGGTATCCTTAACTTCTGCTCCGACCTGTTCCTTTTTGAATCAAGGGACTGTACAAGCAGTTGTAAGTGGCGGTCACGCTCCGTATACCTACAAATGGAGCAATGGACAATCAACCGCTCAGATAGATAATTTAAAAGCCGGTGAATACACGCTTACAGTTGAAGACAGTTATAAAAAAACGGCTAAGGTCACAGCAATAGTGGAGGCTTTGGCAGATGAAAGTGGTTGCCTGAAAATACCAAATGGATTTACACCGGATAATGATGGAGTGAACGATGTTTGGAACATTCGCGGGTTAAATGAATTTAAAAACTGCAAGGTGCAGGTATTTAATCAGTGGGGGGCATTGGTGTTTATATCTAAAGGATATGATTATCCCTGGGATGGTAAATACAATAATGCACCAGTGGAGGCAGGAACCTACTACTACGTGATTGATTTAGGAAATGATCAGAAAGAATATACAGGAAACGTAACTGTTATTAAATAATGTTTAACTGATGAACAACATGATAAAACAGCGACTCATCCTTCTTTATATAGTGATTTCAATTGCTGCACAAGCGCAACAATTACCGCTTAAAAGTCAATACCTTCAAAATGATTTTATGTTGAACCCGGCTGTAGCTGGTTCTAAAGAATACATTCCGATTACACTTTCACATCGCAGTCAGTGGGTCAACTTTGAAGGAGCACCAATGACACAGATGTTGAGTGTTCACGGTAAATTATGTGGAAAAAACGGGTTAGGACTTTTGATCAGTAATACACAGGCCGGACCAACACGTGTGATGTCAGCACAACTGGCTTATGCCTATCATATTCAGCTAGCCGATTCTGTAAACCTTTCATTTGGGTTGGCACCTACATTTATTCAATATGCTTTGGATAAAAACAAAATAGTGTTGGAACAGCAAGCAGACAATACATTGCAGCGGATCAGTGGAAACAGTTGGGTGATGGATGCTAATTTTGGAATGTACTTATATGGAAAAAAATATTTTGCCGGATTAGCCTTCCCTCAGTTATTAGAGAATAAGATTGGTATGGGGGATAAGAATATCCAGGAACGTGTACAACGGTATTGCTTGTTACACGCTGGATACGACTTTACATTGAATGCAAAATTTGATCTGAGTCCATCCTTCTTATTTAAAAGCAATAAAAGTTTTGCTTCACCCGCGCAAACAGATCTTAATTTAAAATTGATGTATAAGAAATTTATATGGGCTGGTTTATCCTACCGAATGGACCTGGCACAAAATTCTGACAATGCTGCAATTGCATTTTTAGGATTTGCGAAGGCAAACTTTTCCTTTGGCTATTCCTATGATTATAGTTTTTCTTCCATCGGAAAAAACAGCGTTGGATCACATGAGTTATTCATTACATATCGCTTTTATCGTAAAATTAAATCCAAAGAAGCAACACCACAATACAATACGACGCCTCAAAATGCTGAGTAAAGTGATTATGGAGCGCTTAGGATTAAGCTCTTTTTCTCTCAAATAAAATAAAATCGCCGTCGCTTGATTGGCCAGCTCCTTTTTCTTTAAAACCATGTTTTTTATAAAAAGAAATGGCGGCTGTATTTTTCTCCAGGCACTTTAACTGAATGGAACTGGTAGCCAGTTTACACCCAGCCTGCAGCAAATCACTTCCAATACCTTTGTGCTGAAATTCATGAGCGATGTATAAGTGGTGCAGAAAATTTTCCTGTAACCACATGGAGATAAACCCTGCAATAACACCGTTGTAACGCGCTACAAGGATATGTTCTCCTTTCGTATGTTTATCAAAATCATCTATGTGATAGGCTTCTGTATTGGCCCAATGAAAGGTTCGTTTACGCTCTGTTAAATAGATTTCTCTCAAAACAGGTTTATCAAAAGGAAATAATTCAGCAATCTCTACCATAGGATTTGATTTATACTAAACTTAAATATCAGCAAAGGTAAGAAGGATACTATACAAACGATTGTAATATTTAATGATAAATCAGTATGGCGTTCAAGGCTTTGATGGATTAGATTTGCTTTCAAGAAAATTATTTTAGATGTATAGGGGTAAAGCAATTTTAAATTGTCATAAATGCAAGTTCTCTAAAAACAATTACATAATAAGCAGTACAGATCAGCATGATCTGATAATTGTTCGATTTCACTACTCTCTCTGTTCGCTTCGACAAGGAAATCAAAGCAATTCAAATTTTCGTGATTTATAAAAATGAATACCCTTTTAGGAGACGCATTTTCTTTTGCCTACATAAATGTCAGAGTCTGAATTTATATGTACGAAAGGTAAATATTGTGAAGTTGGAAAATTATGAATTTAAATCATTAGAATCATGAAGAGAACGATTACTTGTTTGTTTATTGCCTTTACCAATTTTTGTTTGGTAAGCTATGGTCAAAATATTGCTAACATTGGGTTTGAGGATGGAACAACTTCTGGTTGGACCTGCATGTACGGAACGTATGGCACGAATCAAAGTACGACGGTAACCACAAACGCTACTTCCTGTTCGGATGTTCCTTGTCCACTTCTATTACCAAATGTAGGTTGCCTCAATAGTTCGGGTGCCATTAACGCAACGAACAATCCGTTTGATAAAACAGACAATCGTCACGTCATCGTTAACCAGTCAGGGAACGATCCAAATTCAAATAACAATAGTCCGTATGTAGCACCTGCTAACTTATTTCCATCAGGCGTTAATAGATATTCGTTTCGTCTTGGAAACGCAGAAGCAGGTGGAACAGGAGGAAAGGATGACCTGGCAACGGCAGAAGGGATTAAATTTACCTACGTTGTAACAGCGCAAACATCCAGTGTTACATACTTATATTCAGCTTATTTATTAGAAGCCTCATCCATTGGTTCACCGCACGGAATTCGCGAGGCTCCACGTTTTGAAATAAAAGTAGTTGCATTGGATGGAGGTATGGAAACACCAATAGATTGTGGATACTACAATGTTATTGCAGGCGTAAATACAAACAACTTTCAATCCGGTGCAACGGGGATTTTTGGTGTATGGAAATATACACCATGGACAAAAGTCGGAATGGATTTAACAGCCTATATCGGCAAAACAGTTTGTATAGAATTTCGAACAACAGATTGCTTTCCGGGAGGGAACGGTAGCTGTTCCGGTGGAAAATGTAATTGCAACGGTGGCTCTCCGGGAACACATTCCGGTTATGCCTACATTGATATGTATAGCGGGCCGTTGGAAATCATCGCACCACCGGTTTGCGGAAACCAAGCTTCTGCTCAGCTTTGTGGCCCTCCGGGATATGCAAGCTATAGCTGGCCCGCTGGGCAACCAGGTTTAACAGGTAGCCCTAATACACAATGCGTAACCATTAATAATCCAACACCAGGAACAACCTATACTGTTAACATGACATCGCTTGCCGGTGGATGTCCTGCAAAAGCAACAGTAACATTAAAAGGACTTGATTTTGAAGTACGCGATACAACTGTATGTCCATCCACAACTCCTTTTCCATTGGTGTTGACACCAACTATACCCGGTAATTATAATTATGAATGGTCGCCACCAACAGGGCTCAGCTGTACAAATTGCCAGAGCCCGAATCTCACGCCTTCGTCTACACAAACCTATACGGTAACAGCAACAGATCCTTCAACCGGAGGTTGTAAGAAAACAAAAACGGTAACAGTGAATGTGAATGCTTCCATTAAAATAAATGTTCCTCCAAAAACAATCTGTTTAGGCGATTCAGCTGTTCTTATTGCAACCGGCGCTGAAAAATATACATGGTCACCTGCAACCGGTTTGAGTAGTGATACAGGAGCCGTTGTAATTGCTAATCCGAAAGTAACTACTACGTATACAGTAACAGGTAGTGTTAGCGGTGGTGGCTGTTCAGGTGTTACGACAGTAGTAGTGACTGTTTCGACGAAAGGAGATATTTCCGTAGAATCAAAAAGTGTGTGTAAAGGAGATACGGTAACATTAACAGCAAAAGGCGCCTTGAATTATTTATGGAGACCTTCAACCGGTTTAAGCGATAGCATAGGCGCTACTGTAAAAGCAAGTCCGGCAATTACCACTACTTACTCCATCATCGGATTGAGTAAATCAGGATGCCTCGTAACAGATACGGCTACTGTAACAGTGAATCCAAGTCCAACATTGGTAACTGTTTCCGATAGTATTTGTGAAGGAGAAAGCGCTTCTCTTTTTGTAAGTGGTGCAAATACGTATACATGGGAACCTTCTGCTTGGTTGGATGTCTCAACAGGTAATCATGTAATTTCAACACCACCAGACACCTGGACCTATAAAGTTACCGGAGCAAGTAGCAACGGATGTAAAGCAACAAAGGATGTAAATGTAATGGTTTATCCAAAAGCTCTGGCTGATTTTTCGAGTACACCAAAGCCCGCAGATATATTTCATCCACTTATTCATTTCACCGATCTATCAACCAATGCCACTACCTGGAGCTGGAATTTTGGTGATGCCGATAGTACTTTTTCCAATGAGCAAAATCCATCGTTCAATTATTTACCTATTCCGCAACAATACCTGGTAACACTTATTGTTAGTACTGAATTCGGGTGTAAGGATACAGTAACTGCACCGGTTGTGATTGAAGATATTTTTACGTTTTACATTCCGAATACATTTACGCCGAATGAAGATAATTACAATGATCTCTTCCTGCCCAAAGGCGTTGGAATTGATGAAAGTGATTATCAGTTTTTGATATTTGACCGCTGGGGTAATCTTATCTGGAGTACAAAAATATGGGGGCAGGGTTGGAATGGTGTCGTAAAGAATCATTCAGAAATGGCCCAGATAGACACTTATGTCTGGAAAGTGTCTGTTAAAGAAAAGGTTAATAAGAAGATACACAATTATGTGGGACACGTAAACATTGTGAAATAAACCGATTCAATTCTACCCGACAGGTTTTTCCTCGTCCGCCGAAGCGTCATGAAGGAGGGAAACCTGTTGGGTTTGAAAAAATAAATATGTACAATTACAATAGAGAGGGTAAATAGCTAAACCCAACAGGTTTGTAAAACCTGTCGGGTGTGTGAGTGGAAGCAGGTTATTTTTTTAGCAACGGAAAATAACGCTCTTTAATCACATCCAAATGCCAGCGTTGATGCCCGGCAATAATAAAGCCAATAGCTAGTACAGAATATTCACCGGTTGAGCCTCTGCCTTTTCGTAAGAGCATGTCATCTGAAAATGATTTGTACAATTCAATGAGAGAACTTCTCACAATTTTCATTTCATGAATGATATCATTCATGGAGCGATGATTGGCATTGGCATTCGTCACGTATAGATTTTCATCAAATGACAATACTTGTCCGGGTTCTTTTCTGCTGAATGCTGTTGCGCGATAAGTGAAGACGCGCTCCGTATCAATCATATGCTGCAAGATATCTTTGATGGTCCATTTACCTGGAGCATACACCTGGTCACCGAGGGCTTGAAAGGATTGAAGTGGCAATTCATCAATTTCTTTTAAGCTGATGGTTAGCGCTTGCAAAAGTGGAACGTCATCTACTTTGTTAATGTACCTGTCGAAGTACTCCGGCATGGGTTTGATCTGATCTTTTTTCATAGGTTAAATGATTTTTTTCATTTGTAGTAGTGTCTCATACAAAACTAGGGAATGTTGTGATAGAAGCAAAGACAATAAAATGACATTTTGAGCCAAAAATTGAGCCGGTGGCGGGATAGCAAATTATAGTTGAAAACCGATGATAAGAATATCATCTGTTTGTTCCTGTTCTTCTTTCCAGTGTGTATGGAAACGTTCCAGGTGTTCGTATTGTGCAGAGAGGGATTTATTTTGAATATCCATAAGCAGCACCTTGAAATGTTTGGTAGTCAATTTTTTATTGTTTATTCCAAATTGATCCGCATATCCATCCGAGCATAAATAAATTCTATCTCCCTTTTCCAACTTGAATACGTGTGTAAGAAAAAACGTGTTACTTTCAGTGTAACCACCAATAGAAGCAATGGTACCTCTTGTTTCTTCTAATAAATGACTGTTTTTTCGAATTAGCCACAATGGTCGGTTGGCACCCGCAAATTCTACCTCATTATTTTTCAGATCAATTACACACAATGCGATGTCCATACCATCATGCAGTTTCCGGGTAGGTTCTGAATGGTGTAATGTTAACTTAATATCGTCGTTCAAAAGTGAAAGAATTTTACCCGGGTCACTGCTAAGTTTTACAGCATGTTTTAATTTCTCAGAGCCAATCATACTCATGAACCCTCCCGGTACGCCATGCCCAGTACAATCCGCAACAGCAATGAATATTTTTCCATTAAATTCGTGTGCAAAGTAAAAATCTCCGCTGATGATATCTTTCGGTTTAAAGAGTACAAAACTTTCAGGAATCAGTTGAGATATTTCTTTTTTATCGGGTAATATTGCTTTTTGTATGTTCAGGGCATAATTGATACTATCTGTTATTTCATGATTTTTTTCTGCAATGATTTTATGAGCTATTTCAATCCGTTTATTTTGTATGTGTAATTCGGTATTTATTTTTTGTTTTTGTAAATAATTGTAATAGATATATAAACTAATCATCAAAATAAAACAAGCAACAATAGCCATGGACCAGCTAATCGTTTTTTGTCTTTTGCTTTCCGCCAGCGATAAAGCATTTATCTTTTCCTGATTCGCTTTTTCCAACGAACGTTTTTTCTCAAAGTCAAAATTCAATTCAGAAAGGATCATCTTTTTTGAATTCTCATTATTAGATACACTATCGCGGATGGCAATGTATTTCTTATAATTATCCAATTGAAGTCCCTTATCCTGTTTGGCCGTGATGTCGCTTAATTTTTCATAAATATCCATTCTGTATCCCACTTCACCTATAGAAACAGACAAGTCCAATGCTTTTCTTAAAAATAATTCCGCTTTTTGCGGTGAATTTACATTCATATACAGTTTGCTGATCAAAAGATTACTAACCAGCATTTGTTGACGGTTATTCATTTTTTCTGCATTTTTTAATGCTTCGGTAAAATAGCTTAAAGCGACGGCATGATAAAAATGGCAGGAATCCAGATTTTTTTGTTGAATAGCTTTCGCCTCATAGATCGTTGCCAGCTGATTCAAAGAAGGATTAATTTGAGCGAATGAAGCGACCTCTTTATTCAATCGAATGGCTGTCGTAAAATAATCAATCGCTTTTGCAGTATCTCCGGTAAGACAGCAAATGATTCCCTTATTTCTCAGGTGCTTGGCAATAAGCGATTGATCACCTGATTCAGTAGCCACACGAAAACCTTTTTCAAGGTAGACCAATGCTTGCTCCTTGTCAGTGTTTAAATAAGCTCCGCCGATCCAGGAATATAAATTGGCAATTTCTATTTTGTTGTTTAATTCTTCTGCTATTTTTAATGCCTTGAACCAATATTCTAATGCGCTGCTGAGATCAGCCTGGTTGCGGTATGTTAGACCTATCCGACTTGTACATAGCTCTATTTTATTTTTATCCTCCAATGAAGTTGCCAGTTCTAAAGCACGTTTATAATAAATGATCGCTTTGTTATAATCGGCGTTCGAATCATACGTGTCTGCAATGGATTTTAGACTTCCGTATTCAAAATTTTTATTAGCTAATGTCTTGCTCAGAAAGAGCGTATTAAAAAAATAGGGAAGTGCTAGCTTATATTCAGCAGAGTCCTCCCAAATGTTACCGAGTAAATTGAACGTTTGAATTTTTTCGTCAGCATTGTTCAAGTCGTTTGCAATTTTTAGACTTTTTGTTGCGTAGCTTAAAGCGGTTGGGAGTTTACCTACTTTTTCAAAGGTTATTCCGAGGTTTCTAAAATCTGCACAGATACGTTGCTGATTGGATAGATTCTGGTTAAGAATCAAACTCTTCATAAAAAAATCACAAGCACCGGCATAATTATTTTTGCATAAATAGGCCGTTCCGATACAGGTGTATGAATTGCTTCTGTATTTCTTGTAGTTTAATTTTCCGGAAAGCTTTAGAGATAATCTTGCACAGGAGTCGGCTTTTGTATACGCTTTTAATGTTATGAATTGTTGAGCAATCTCATTTAATTTTTGAATCTTATTGGTGTCATCAGGTATGGAAGAAAGAATAGAAAGTAAAGAATCAATTTTATGAACAGATACCTGACCGATGGGTTGTGCGGTCCCATTAATTACATAAAAAAAGAATACGATTAAAAGTTTAAGTACCCGTCTACCCATCTGAAATAATTCATAGGGTTTACGAGCCCAGTAGGGAAAAGGTTTTTGCTAAATGGAATTGCGAAAATGGTTTTTGAGAAAACGAATAATTAAGTCGATTAATCTTTGTTTTTAATCGATTAAATAAAAGAAAAAAATGTCTTTAGGTTAATTTACAAATGACAAACCCAACAGTTTTTACGCTGTTGGGTCATCATTTCTTGAGTATTTAGCTATCATATTACTCAAGTTTCTCGTGAAATTTAGTTAATTGAAGTTGTTGAAAAGAACATTCATCGCGAACCAAATTTTTATTTTAATTCCAGGATAACTTTGGTTAATGCTCCGGTGTAATTAAATGGAGCCTTATATGTATCTGCAACTACTGTCAAGTCATCCAATCCTACATTTAATCCTTCGTGTGAATACAAGCTTGTTACGGTGCGCTCAACTTTTCCTTCTCCCACTTTTTTATCATTTACATATAGAGTTCCGGTTCCGGAGCCGCTTGGTTTTTTATCGGTATAGTTGAATTCAAACCTTACAGTGGACTTACCTAAACCAATTGGCTGATCTGCATCGATTACATATTTCTCAACACCTGTATTGTAAACAAAATGCAATTTATTGTTTTGAATAAAAAAGCTTATGCCACCGGCACGTCCCCCTGTAGAAAACAATACGCCTTCTGCACCTTTTGCGGATGCATCAATATCAGCTGTCAGCGTGAATGAACGTCCGGTTAATTTAGGCGCAGCTCCTTCCGGAATACTTGTTAATCCAGGATAAAGAACAATCTTTGATTTTCCATCAAATTGTGTTGGGCCAAACGTTGGAATTGTTCCATCTTTTAAAGGATACACGTTGTATTTTTTTGCTTCCTGTTCAAATAATTCTTGCAACTCTTTTAGCTTCTCAGGGTTTTTGCTTGCAAGGTCAATACGCTCGTTGTAATCTTCATTCAGGTTGTACAATTCCCATTTGTCTTTGCTAAAATCTTCTCCTTTTGTATGCAAGGTTCCTGCTTTCCATCCATCCTTGTAAATGGAACGACTGCCCAACACTTCATAATACTGAACCGTATGACGAGATGTTGCCTTTGCATCGGGAATGCTGTATGCTAAACTGATTCCTTCAATGGGTTCCTGTTTGAAACCGTTGATGTATTCAGGAACAGTGAGTCCGGCTAACTCAATCGTAGTTGGTAAAATATCCATGATATGACTGTATTGATCACGTATACCTCTTTCTTTAATTACTTTGGGATAAGAAATAATTAAAGGGTTACGTGTTCCGCCCTCACTGTTAGCATCCTGTTTCCAGCGACGAAAGGGCGTGTTCGCAGCCATAGACCAACCCAACGGATAATTCGTTTTGGCGTATTCTGTACCAATCAAATCCTGATCTTTTATATTTTGAGCCAAGCGCTGTTCCTCTGTCCAGGAAGGATCATAAGCATTTACAAAACCAACAAAGGTTCCTTCTTTACTAGCGCCATTATCACCAATAGAAACAGCAATCAAGGTATTATCTAGTTGTCCAATGCTTTCCAGGTAATTGATCACACGACCAATTTCATAATCGGTTTGAGAAAGAAACCCAGCATACACTTCCATGAAACGGGCATACAATTTTTTCTCAGCAGCAGGTAATGAATCCCAAGCTTTGATACCAGGGTTTCTATCCGGTAATACCGTTCCCTTTGGGACAATGCCTTGTTGAATTTGTCTTGCCAATACTTCTTCTCTGTATTTATCCCAACCTGCATCAAATTTACCTTTGTATTTATCTGACCAGGATTTCTCCACCTGATGTGGCGCATGTCCCGCACCGGGAGCAATGTACATGAAGAATGGCTTTTCTGGATCAACAGATTTCTGTTCGCCAATGTAGGCAATGGCTTTATCGGCTAACAACGTATTGAAATATTTACCATTGTTGTCAACCGGTAATCTGCGGGTATCTTCCCAGATTTGTGAATGTACCTGATCCACACTGCCCCGATAGGGGAATCCGTAAAAATGATCAAATCCTCTTCCTGTCGGCCACCTGTTGAATGGGCCTGCAGGGGTTAAATCTGCTACCGGTGTTATATGCCATTTTCCAAGCGCATAGGTGTTGTATCCATTTTCACGAAGTATTTCAGAAACAAATGCTTTTTCAAATGGAATGTTGGAATCATATCCTGGTGTTCCAATAGCATTCTCAGGAAATAATCCCATGTGAACGGAATGAGAATTTCGTCCGGTAAGCAAAGCGGCACGTGTGGGTGCACAAATAGAAAGTGTATGTGCATTTGTAAATCGTAGTCCGTTATTAGCAAGCTTATCTAAATTAGGTGTTTCAATTAAACCACCAAATGTGCTAACTGCTCCAAATCCAACATCATCAATTAATATCCAAACAATGTTGGGGGCACCCGCTGGTGCTTTTTTTCTTTCCGGCCAGGCTTGTTTGGTGTCAGCTAATGTTTTTCCGATTTGAGCATTGTAAACTGCACTGTCCTTAGTTTCTGTCTTGTTGTTGTCCTTTTCGCCGCATCCTAAAAGTGTAATGCTCAGCGCACCGGCAATAAATTTATTTTTCATAATGATGGTTTATTA
>DASRRA010000466.1:0-18601 GCA_035696085.1 Bacteroidia bacterium
AATCTCATCCAGGTTTCCATAAAATAATTTTTCGTTCAGCTCATTTACAATGATGATGCTTAAGCCTGCCGCAAGCATGGAAAAAATGGTTGCCTTCTTTAAAAGTTTTCGTTGCACACGTTCTTTACATTTGAAAAACAAAATGCTGGTGAGCATAACAGAGGCCAGTACACAGGGTACAAAATAGAATAACTGATCAGTAACAGAAAAGTAAGATTGCCAGCAATTCAAGGCATCGTAAGAATTTACAAGCTGGTTGGGGATCAACACAATTTCTTCATACAGGTTTCCGAAAAACCAGTATGTCATAAAAAATAAAGCTGCTTGCAAAAGTTTATCGAATCTTTTTTCCTTCATACGATTCCTTTTTTAATGCGAATGACGCCCACTAAAATAATGAATACTTATGGACAGCAGACATACATTTATTGAACTTTCTCATGAATGCGAAAAATATTCCTCACGGATCATTCTGTATAGGTAGTATCCTTTGTGTGCACTCCCAATGTTATTTTTATTTTATCAGGTAACCCGTGTGCATTCAGTAAAAGGGCTTTGGATTTCTTTCCTTCTTCTCCCTGGTTCTTGGGTTTAAAGTTTTTATCTCTCATTTTTAGGTTATTCAAAGGTATTCTTAAGTTCAAATCGGTTTGACCCTTGAAATTATAGATCCCATCCACATACAAGTGAAGCACACTGGAAGCAATTTCCAGGTTTTCAATATTCATTTCTGTTCCATCAATTTTAAACTCCTGATTGATTTCTGAAAAGGTGATGTCCTTAAAGTCTCTGTTCCGGAAATAGGTGCCCATTCGTTGTATCGGTTCAAAGTTAAGCAGATGTCCATCTTTTAATTTTAATTGCACCTGCCCGTTTAATGCAGGCGCTTTCAATTGAAATTTTTCGTTTAAAGCCGCTTTTATATCTGCATTAACGGAGATGTTGCCCAATAGCTTTTCACTTGTAATGGTTGATTGCCCGAAATCCTCAAACTGTTCGAACATGGCTTTTACATTCATATTTTTGATAGCCATATGAGCGGTAATGTTTGAGAAATTTTGGATACTGCCGTTTGCCAATAGGGTACCATTGCAGGCCTTCATTTCCATTTTTTTTACTTGGATCGTATTGTTCGCATAATGCATATCTATATAGGCATCTTTTGCGATCAAAAAACGAACAGCTAATTTCTTTGCAAAAATGGACATATCAAATGTAAATGAACCTTTCATGGCTTTCTTCATTTCCTTCTTACTAATGGTTGGTGCTGGGTTGTTAAATGATTTTACAATCATTGGTGTGAGATCCATGAAATCAGTGGTTGCTTGAACGGATGCACTGAACCCGTCTTTAAAGCCAAATGCGTAGGGAACAAAATCTTTTGCATCCCCATCAATTGAAAAATCACCCCCAACAGTTTCCAATTTTAACCCGCTAAACACGATATCTTTATTCAAACCTGCTGCATCACCACTAATGATATATGCCGGCTGATCGACAGCTGTTTTATAGCTAAATTTTGTGAATTGTACATTGAATATTAGTTGTTGAGGTGCATCTAAAAAATCATCGTGATTGAGGTGTGCTAAATCTCCAGAGTAATTGATGTGCGCTTTGCAGGTGCCGTCCAGTATAAAATCAGTCCCTGGTTTAAATTTAATTTTTGAACCTTGAACAACCACTCCTGCAATAATTCTTATTTTAGGCGCCTTTAAATCACTTATTGTAACTGTGGCTGTAAAGGGATGCTCATAAACAAACCCTTTTATATCGTTGAATATAACCATACCGGCACGTGCTTCAGCTGTAGTGGCCTCGTCACCCAACGAAAAAATATGTCCGGTGAAGCTTACCTGTGAATACGGTATTTCGGTATTTCCGATTTTCAAACTATTGTTCTTCCCCTGCAATTCAATGTAAAATTCGGGGTCCGTACTTTTGCCTATTGCCGCTACAATTGTTGCATTTACTGCTACGGGATTAGTAACACTAATTTTTGCAAGGTCTTTTTGAATCTTTGCATTCATTAACTTTCTTACTTTCGTATAATTGGCTGTAGGTGATTTTACATTGAGCATTAAGGTTTTTTCATTTTCCAAATTTACAAAAGCTTTTAGTGCATATTTTTCCTCATCTATGAGTGCATAAGATGTTTCATCAATTAAAAAGGATTTTTTAGCAGGGAAAATTCGTGTATTCAGATAAACGGTAGCCGCTGTATTTTTCAGAAAGGATCCTTTGGCAGGTTTAAACAACAATTCTTCTATCGTAATATTGCCCGTAATTTGGGCATCGATCATTTTCCTTTCTTGCTTTAGAACAATCACATTATCAGTAAACATAACCCCAATGTGTTTATCTTTTTCTTCATTTTTAAAATCAAGTTTTACGTTCTCTAAATTTATTTTCTGAAGATTGAATTTAAGTGAAGAGGTACTCTTGGCTGTATCGGATGTTTCCAGCAGTTTATAATTGGTGATCCCGGTTTTATTCTTTACCAGGGTGATGGCACCATCTCTTAACGAAACAGAGTTTACCACAAAAGATTTATGAAACAATTCTGAAAAATCAAAGGAAACAGAAATGGACTGGGCCTTAAAAAGCGGAGGAGCTTCCTTGGGAGCAAGGTCGCTGCTTGCTATCACGTCAGTTATTTGAATGGTTGCTTTGGGCCAGTTCTCAAACAAGGAAACATGTGTATCTTCTACTTTAATGGATAAGCCATAGGTTGACTTGGCCTTGGTAATGAGTAAATCGGTTAGCTCTTTTTTATAAAACGTAATTGCAAAAAATGCGATCAGCAGAGGTATAGTAATAACAATACAAAGAAGGAGTATAATTCGTTTTAAATACTTCATTTTTTTAATAATGCATTGACTGCAAACACAAAATTGATGCGGCAATTAAAACGAAAAATCGAGCCAGATATTTCAGAGTGTTTCCACAAGCTTTTCCAATTTGATTCCACGGGATCCTTTTATTAAGATGGTTGTGTTTCGCACAGGGAACTGTTTCAAGTAGCTCAATGCTTCTTCGCTGGTGTTAAACAAGTTTGTAAACGGGGGTGTAGCCGCTTTCATAAAGTGTGGGCCAACTAAAACCGCGTTGTAGATGTTTTTTTGTTTGAGTAAATCTATAATTTGCTTGTGCTCTTTTTCACTATCCTCACCCAGTTCCAGCATATCACCTAAAATCACCAGCTTTTCCGGTTTATCCATTTGAGCAAAATTTTCTATAGCGGCATTCATACTGGAGGGATTAGCGTTGTATGCATCCAATAACAACAAGTTATTTTTTGTTTGCATGACCTGAGAGCGGTTGTTGGAAGGAACATATTTCTCTAACCCGCTTTTTATCTGCTGCTCTGAAACATTGAAATGATAACCAATACAAGCCGCTGCTAAAATATTTTCGAAATTGTATTTTCCGATTAATGCTGTTTCTATTTGTTTCTTTTCGTTCAGGGATTGTTTATCTTCTTTTGCTTTGCATTTTAGTTTCACAAAGGGATTGCTTTCCAGCAATACCCCTTGATAATTGGCATCGGTTCCTGTTCCAAACGTGATCCGTTCTGCTTGTGCAGATAGTTTCATCAACAGTTCATTATCTGCATTCACAAACAATTTTTTTTGATGCTGTTGGATGTATTGATACAATTCGTTCTTTGCCTTGATAACTCCTTCCGGTCCGCCAAAACCTTCCAAATGCGCTTTACCAATATTCGTAATCATTCCCAGGGTAGGTTCTGCAATTTTACACAAAGCAGCAATCTCTCCTTGATGATTGGCCCCCATTTCAATGATTGCGATTTCATGTTCTTTTTTTATTTGCAACAATGTAAGCGGAACACCAATGTGATTATTCAAATTTCCTTTCGTGGCGAGCACCTTGTATTTTTCTGTAAGAACTGCGTTTACCAATTCTTTAGATGTTGTTTTCCCATTGGTTCCGGTAATGGCTATAATGGGAATAGATAATTGTTGGCGGTGATAATTCGCCAATTGCTGCAAGGCCGTCAATACATCTTTCACTAAAAAATAACGTTCATCTTTTTTGTATTTAGGCTCATCAATTACCGCGAGGGCACAACCTTGCTCCAATGCTTTTTCTGCAAATTGATTGGCGTTAAAATTATCGCCTTTTAATGCAAAAAAAATAGCACCTTTTTTAATTTCCCTTGTATCGGTGCAAACTTCCGGATGTTTTAAAAAGTGTGTATAAAGCTCTTGCATACTGGTTTATTTTAATTCTTGAGGAATAACACACACAGGAATTGGATCTATTTTATGGCGATTCGCTGCATGTCGTTGCTGATAAATGGCCATTACTTCTTTTTGTCTGGGGTTCAATTGCGCCGGATCATCTTTAGAAGCAAGAAAGCGCATCGCCCATTCCAATTCATTGTAAGTGGCACCAATCTGATCTTCATCACTTCTTCCATCTGCAAACAAACCATCCGTAGGTGCTGCTTCCTGTATGGATGATACCACACCCAGTTCTTTTGCAAGTGCGTACACCTCTGATTTCATCAGGTCCGCAATAGGGCTCAAGTCTACCCCTCCATCCCCATACTTGGTAAAAAAACCGATTCCAAAATCTTCTATTTTATTTCCTGTTCCGGCTACCAATAATTTATGATGGGAAGCAAATGCATATAACGTGGTCATTCGTAAACGCGCTCTTGTATTTGCCATTGTAAGATGATCTTGTATATCCGCAGGGAATGCATTTTTAATGGATTCGAATGTTTGTGTCAATTCTACTTCATGGGACGTAACCAGGTTGTATTTACTTTTAAGCCATTGGATATGCTGATGTCCTCTGTCGTACTCTGCTTTGTATTGATGGATAGGCATGTTCAAGCAAATGACGTGTTTGCCGGTTAAGGCACATAAAGTAGATGTTAGTGCGGAATCAATACCTCCGGAAATACCAATAACAAAACCATTCATACGGCTTTTCTCACAATATGCTGTTAACCAATTTACGATGTGTGTGATGACTGCTTTGTTATCCATGTGCTGCATTTAAAAAAAATCCCGATTTCACAAATGAAACCAGGATATTTTATTATTCAAAAAAACTGATTTCTAAAATAAAACACCAATAGTTAACACGATTGAGTTTTCTTTCACTACTTGTTCCAATGGTTTTACAGAATAATTATTATTCGTAGCCGGGTTGAGCGCATCATAATTGGCATCGTTTAATCTTCTTTCTAAAAATTTAGATTCTTTTCTAAGCACATTGGAAAAACCAAGGTTATAAGAAACACCCAGTACCATAGAGGTAGTACCTGCCAAGTTCCACTCCGTACCAAGGCCAAAATTTAAAGCCGCGTTGTAAATACTTACATCCTTTGAAACGATTAATTCGGATTTTTTATCCGTAGCGCCTGCATTTGCTGCATCCAATACACTTACATCATCCGTGGCTCTGCCTTTCCAACGGAAATAGGAATTCAAACCAAATTGCCCATAATACACCATACTTCCTATTTCCCTTGTTTTTAACTTTAGTAAAACAGGAACGGCGATATAGGTTGTTTTATATGTACGTTTATTTAACTGGTAATGCGCGTAATCCGACGGGTTACCAGCGTTCACATCATGCATTTCCATGATGTCATCATTTTCATCAAAATAATAACTAACGGTTGATGCTGATTTATTGTACTCTCCACCGTTCTTGTATTTTAGTTTGCCTCCACCGGTAACAATGTTAATACCTGTTGCAAGCGCAGCTACTTTTGCCAGGCGGAACTCGATAGCCAAACCACCACCAAATTTTGGTACCACACCATCTCGTTCTATTACTTTACTTTCCGTACTGTACCAGTTTATAGAAGGCATTATCACCAATCCAAAGCGAAAATTTTTGATTTCATTCTCCTGGTGATCATGCGAACTTGTGGATTCAGAGGTTTTTTTGATCACTTTTACTTCCTTTGTTTCTTTATCCTGAGTTTGTGCGTTAGCCACAGTGCCCATTAGGAAGAATGTGGCAATTATAAAAATGTTCTTCATATTTTTCATATTTTTGAATGCTGAATAAGCACCTCTGCTGTTATAGGTGCAAAACTAGCATAATTTTCCACATGAAGAATTTCCTTGTATTTGTTTTTTTCACTGCTATTATGTTGATATCGTGCAATGAACCCAATCCTTTGAAGGAGGTGGATGTGTCAGAAGTGAAGGTTCCCGACATTTCTATTAAACGACTTGACCAAGACATCTTCAGCATAGATGTAAATAATATAACTGCTTCCACGAAAAAATTACAGGATAAATACGGACCCTTCTACACCATTTTTGTAAGGGGTATACTAAACGCAGGAGGTATAAAAGATTCCAGCTATGCGGTACAGATTAAAAAATTTATCAGCGACCGTGATATGAAAAAAGCATATGCCGATTGCCAGCAACTTTACCCAACCTTGGAAACACAGGAGCATGCTTTCACGGAAGCATTCCAACATTTCAAATATTATTTCCCAACAAGAAAATTACCAAATGTTGTAGCGGTCATGTCTGGTTTTAATTATGCGATTTACCCTGTAGACAGTACACTTTCCATTGCATTAGAAATGTACCTGGGAGAAAAGAGCGATTTCTATTTGATGCTGGGCTATCCTCGTTACAGGTCCATGTTCATGACTTCTGACAATATTTTACCAGATGCTGTACAAGGCTGGATGATAAAAGAGTTTCCTTACATGATGAACAAAGAAGATTTTTTAAGTCAGATCATTTACATGGGTAAAATTTTATATGCAACGGATGCTCTATTACCCGAAGTAGCAGATACCTTAAAAATGAGATATACCAATGCTCAACTGGATTATTGCATACAAAACGAGTTTAATGTGTGGAGTTATTTTGCTGCACAAAAAACGTTGTATACCAGCAATCAGGCAGAAATTATGAAATTTACAGGTGAAGCGCCATTTACATCTGCATTGAGCAAACAATCGGCTCCTCGAATTGGATACTGGATTGGCTGGAGGATTGTAAAACAATACATGCATGCAAATCCTAAGACTACACTTGAGCAGCTGATGAATGAAAGAGATGCACAACAATTTTTAGCAAAATCAAAATATAAACCCAAGAAATAAAATGAAACAATCTGAAATAAAATTTACAGTAAGTCTTGACGAAAATAATTTACCGGAAAAAATTGATTGGAGTGCTACGGATGGAGGAGAAAAAAGCTCTAGTAAATCTGTGATGATTGCTTTATGGGATGCAAATGAAAATAACACCTTGCGTATTGACTTATGGACAAAGGATATGATGGTGGATGAAATGAAACAATTTTATCATCAATGTCTTTTATCGATGGCCGATACTTTTGAAAGGGCTACCGGTGAAACTGACTCTGCGAAAGATATGCGAAAATTTGCACAGGGGTTTGCTGAGAAATTGGATTTGATAACAAAGGGGTAAAATCAGTGTGGAGTGTGAGTGTGAGTGTGAGCCTAGAGTGTAAAGAGTTTATTCGCCTCTCCAACAAACTTCAATAGCTCCTCTCTTCCTTGTTTTTTTTCTGCGGATGTGTAAAAGCTTTGTGGCAACTCATCCCAGGTCTTGCTCATTTCTTCTTTGTAGAGTTGAATATTGTCAGCGAATTGTTTTTTGGAAAGCTTATCTATCTTCGTAAATACCATTACGAATGGAATTCCATTTTCACCCAGCCAATCCATAAATTCCATATCAATCCGTTGTGGTGATAAACGGGAATCCAAGAGCACCATCAAGCACATTAAGTTTTCACGTTGGAGAATGTATTTCTTTATAAATACTTCCCAACCTTCCCGCTTATCCCTGGAGACCTGTGCATAGCCATAACCCGGAAGATCCACCAGGTACCAGTTTTCATTGATCAGGAAATGATTGATCAATTGCGTTTTGCCGGGTTTACCGGATGTTTTTGCCATGTCCTTTTTAGCTACCAGCATGTTGATGAGAGAAGATTTCCCAACGTTAGACCGCCCGATGAAGGCATACTCAGGGAGTTTGGGTGCAGGACATTTTTTAATATCCGTATTGCTGATGACGAATGTTGCGGATTTAATTTCCATTATAATAGCACTGTATCTCCGCGTTAAAATTTTATTTTATTGTTTGCGGGTGGTATGTCGAAATATGACGTTCTTTTTTTGTCGGATAGATATCGTCAAACTTTACTAAAATGCCTGTTTCTTCCACTTCTCCAAAATGTGTATTGCTGGCTGTCCCAAATGTTTTCATGGTGGCAGAAAGATTCATATAAGCATTTACCAGTGGAGGAATATGTTCTCCTAATGCACGAACATTTTTGTTCAGCAACAGGTGTCCGTCTTTGTAATTCAATCCTTTTAATGAATTTAGGAATTCAGATACATCTGTTTTGATCAATAGTGGTTCCAGCGGTACTACCAGATTTTCTTTATCCGGAAAATAATGCATCATGAAGGAAAGAATGAGATCTCTTGCGTGGACATTAAAGTCAGTGTACATGGTTACCTTTCCAAAAAAATAACCCACATCCGGATTGTCTACGAGAATTGCTCCCAGCCCGTCCCATAAGTTGTCCAATGAAAAAATCCCCCGGCGATCATCTATTGTCGGTTGATATTTTGGTTGCACGAAAGAACGCCCCAGTTCAATTGTATAGGGAACATATTCTTTTATAAATTTTTCTGAAAAACGAAATAATTCGGTTGTGGCCAATTGAACAACACCATTCGTGATGGGTGCTTCTTTACATTTTATAAAACGGTAACCGCCAACAATGTCCTTATCCTTTGGATTCCAAACAATGAGTTGTTTATAAGGTGCCGTTTTATCTGTATCAAACTCATCGATATCAATATCCTTTCCTGTTCCACCACCGGCGGCACGGAACGTAACTTCCCGCAAACGACCGATTTCACGCATCACATTAGGTGAATCGTGGTGTGTGATGATATAAATCTCATTGTTGCCGTTATTGGTTTTTCTTACAAAACGTTTGTCAGTAAGCTCCGATTCCAGCAATTTGATATCAACAGGTTCAATGATGTTTTGCATTGTGTTTAATACAATTATTTTGAAACGGGATTATTTTTAATTGTAGGCAGCATCCTGGATTTGTCATTCGTTTGCAATGCATACGTATGTTGTTTTACTTTTTCCGACCAGTATTCAGCCGGGTGATCCTTTGTAAATGTTTGCCAGGATATAGGCTCACCAAAAGTAAAGGTAAGCGTTTTCCCTTTTTGTTTATACATTTCATCCACTAAATAAAACATTTCCATGTTGGCTTTTATGCCTATTCTTTTTCTCCAATACGCCAAGTTATAGAAAAATTTTGAGTTATTTCCATCAATAAAAACAGGGACTACATTTTTTTTATACTGAATGGATTTGGTGATAAAACTTTTTTTCCATACCAAATCCTGTATTCCTTTTCCGGATTGCTTGCGGGAAACCAATCCTGCAGGGAACAACAATAAGCAATCGGAGGAAGCATATATTTCTTCAAAGCGATGTACATATTCCGGCGAGTTTCGTCCATGCTTATTCACAGGAATAAAAATGGGTGTGAAATTTTTAAGCGCCATCAGTAAATCATTCACAAAAAACTTAATGTCTTTTCTGTGTTCCCCGGCAACATCCATAAATGCAATACCATCCAAGCCACCTAAGGGATGATTGGCTGTCATGATAACCCCTCCTTCTGCCGGAATATTCTCTGCTCCTATTACTCTTGTTTTTACACCAAACTCTTCCATTGCAGCATCCACGAAATCATGTCCAAGCCTTGTACGATTCCGCCAAATGGCATTGTTCAATTCATTTTGGTGAATGGTGCGTTTAATATATTTAATCAAAAATTTAGGGAGAACTTTTAGTAGCGTAGGATTTTTACTACCTATCGCTTTTTCAATATCGATGAATTTTTCTGACTCCGGAATCGCATGTACAGAATTCTTACTCATAAATTATCAATAAACATTAATCATTAGCAAACATCTAAAATAAGAATTTTATAGAAAAGATGAGAATGGATTTTTATCGCCTGTCTAACATTGTAATTTTCAACACCTTGATAAAGACTGTTACGCACTCACAACCATATCTTTTAATGCATTTATCCAGGTAGGATGATCATTTAGACTATCTACAAGCTGTACTTTTTTCCCACCATGCTTTTCAAAAATCTCATTGTACTCAGTACCTATTTCATAAATGGTTTCTAAACAATCGGCGACAAATGCCGGAGAAAATACCAGTATATTTTTTTTGCCTTCGTTGGCTTTACGTTCTATTACTTTGTCACTATATGGTTTTATCCATTTATCATTTAAGCGCGATTGAAATGTGCTTTCATATTTTCCTTCCGGAATGTTTAAACGCTTTACAAGCTGACGGGTTGTTTCAAAGCAATTCGCACGATAACAATACCTGTTTTTTTCAGTGATGCTATCACAGCAACTTCCCAATTGACATGTGTTACCGCCATAATGCGCTGATCCTTTCATGATATGACGCTCAGGCAAACCATGATAACTGAAAACAAAATAATCGTATGCATTCAGATCATATGTTTTTGCGCGCTCCACACAAGCATCAATAAATCCGGGGTGATCATAAAATTTAGAGATGATCTTTACCGATGGTGTTACTTCCCAACCTTTTAATAAACGCATGGCTTCCTCAATAGAAGAGCCCGTGCTTGATGAAGCATATTGCGGATACAGGGGGATAATAATTATGCTGTCTACTTGCGCTTTCCTCAACTGATCCAAGGCCAATTCAATACTTGGATTTTGATAACGCATTCCCAGTTCCACCACATAATCACTACCCAGTAGTTTTTGCAAAGCCTCTTTTGCTTTTCTGCTATTGATCAACAGCGGTGAGCCATCCGAGGTCCATATGTGTTTATATAAACGTGCGGAGTTCCCTGTTCGAAAGGGAACAATAATACCGTTTACTAAAATGAAACGACCAACCGGGTTAATATCAATTACCCGTGGGTCGTTTAAAAATTGTGTTAAATATCGTTTTACGTCTGGCTTAGACGGACTATTGGGTGTACCTAAATTAATCAGCAATACGCCTGTTTTCATTAATCTTAAATATGGATTGCTCTTTTAGAAGTTGCATCCAGGCAAGCTTCTTTAATTGCTTCTGTAAATGTTGGATGTGCATGACTCATTCTGGCAATGTCTTCAGCACTTGCACGGTACTCCATTGCCACTACTGCTTCTGCTATCATATCAGCAGCACGTGGCCCAATCATGTGTACACCCAGGATTTCATCTGTTGCTTCATCTGCCAGCACTTTGATAAATCCATCTGTATCCATGGATGCTCTTGCTCTTCCGCTTGCTTTGAATGGAAAGCTTCCTACTTTGTATTTTTTACCTTGCTCTTTTAATTGCTCTTCTGTATAACCTACTGCTGCTACTTCCGGCCAGGTGTATACAACGCCGGGAATCAAATTATAATTGATATGTGGTTTTTGTTTTGCCATTACTTCGGCTACAAATACACCTTCTTCTTCTGCTTTATGCGCAAGCATAGCCCCCTTCACGACGTCACCAATTGCATAAATACCTGGAACATTTGTTTGCAAATGATCATCTGTTTCAATGCGTCCACGATTATCTAATTTCACACCTGCTTTATCCAACCCTAAATTTTCGGTGTATGGTCGACGTCCTACAGATACCAGGCAGTAATCACCTTTTAATTCTATTTTCTCTCCTTTCGAACTTTCAGCTGTAACAACGGCTTCTTTGCCTTTTGTAACAGCTCCTGTTACTTTGTGGTTCAAGTAAAATTCAAAGCCCAATGTTTTTTTCAATACTCGCTGAAGCTCTTTACCCAATGCTCCATCCATAGTAGCAATGATGCCAGGTGCGTACTCCACCACCGAAATTTTTGCTCCCAATCGGGCGTAAACAGATCCTAACTCCAACCCAATTACACCTCCGCCAATAATTACCATGTGTTTTGGAACCTCCGTTAACTCTAATGCTTCTGTAGAGGTGATCACACGTTTTTTATCAATCTCCAAACCTGGCAAAGACGAAGGTTTGGAACCTGTGGCAATGATCACTTGTGTGGATTCTATCTGCGAATTTTTTCCATCTGCTCCAGCAATTTCAATTGTGTTTTTATTGACAAAGGAACCATGACCAGTGAATACAGTGATTTTATTTTTCTTCATCAGGAAGTTAATTCCTTCTGTCGTTTGTTTCACAACATCATTTTTACGTTTGATCATTTGTTTGATGTTTACCTTCACCTCTTTTACATCAATACCATGCTCCGTAAACGTGTGTGTTGCATTGTGATAATGCTCGGATGAATCCAATAAGGCTTTTGATGGAATACATCCAACATTCAGACAAGTACCACCCAGCGTATTGTAACGTTCAATAAGCGCTGTTTTCATTCCCAATTGTGCACAACGAATTGCTGCAACATAACCTCCTGGTCCGGATCCGATAACGGTAACATCAAATTTTTCCATTGCTATTTCTTGTATTTAAAATTTAAGGGTCAAGTCTTTGCTTGCGGCTGCAAAGTTATCATTTTTTAACAATCCGAAAACGGATCAGTAATGAATAAATAAGGATCAATACAGAGCCAAACAGAGCTATCCTGGCGATATAATCGCCAAAACGTGTGTAAAATGTAAGCGAAGTATCCATTCCAATATAAGATTTAATCACTGCAGGTGTCCACCAGCTCGTGGCATCTATAATTTTACCCTCCGGTGAAATAAAACAGGAGATTCCGGTATTTGCCGATCGGGCTATCCATCGTCTTGTTTCAATGGCACGTAATGCTCCGTATTTTAAATGTTGCTTGTAGCCTGGTGTATCTCCCCACCAACCATCATTGGTGATAATAGCAATGAAAGTAGCTCCGTTCTTTACATATTCACCTACATATTCTCCATAAATACTTTCATAGCAAATAACCGGTGCTGCTTTTAATTGCTGATCGGGCGAAACAAAAACGCTTCGTTCATCCTGCATACCCAAACTACCGGTTGTTCCACCTAAATCAATAGCCAGGTTATCAATGTGTTTAAAGATTAAACGAAAAGGCAACAGCTCGGCACCAGGTACCAGCTTGGATTTATGATACACTTGTACATTACCCGTTTTATCCAGTTGCAATGCGGTATTGTAATCGTCATAATAGGCGTTTACTTTTCCAAATTTCCGTGCGGTGGATGAAAGCGGTTCTCCCGGTTTATATGATTTTGCAGTGGAGGCTCCAATGATGATTTTCAGCTTGGGATATTTTTTTATAAAACTGTTGAGCAATGTTATGCATTCATCCTGTTGTATATCTTCTTCCCATATTCCACCGGCAATGGCTGTTTCCGGGAAAACAGCATAATCCGTTGTTGAATCAATTTGTCGTTCCGCTTGCATCAACATGCGTTTTAATTGTTCAAGAGGTTCACCGATGAATTTTTCGTTGTAAGGATCAATATTGGGCTGCACCACCACTACTTCGTATCCTTTTCCATGATCGCATTTTTCGAGCGAAGAATTCATTCCGATGAAATAAGAAAACAGAATAGGCATAGCGATGATCAGTACCAGTGCTGCCATCTTTCTTTTAGTGATATTGAACTTGTATTTTTTTTCTGTATTCACGAAACAGGAGGCAATGATGCAATTGACAACAAGCACCCATAAACCTCCTCCAAACACGCCGGTGAATTCATACCATTGCACCCAGTTTAATTGATCAGCAAATGCGTTACCCAATGTCAGCCATGGCCAGGAGAGGTCCCAATCCAGGTGTAGAAATTCCCAGGTAATCCAAAAGCAGCAAAAAATAAAGTATTGGTACTTATCGCCGATGCGTTTTTTTATCTGGTAATAGAGTAGGAAAACCAGGGCCATTAACAAGGAATTGCATAGAAAAGCCATCATGGCTCCACCTAAGGATGCATTCTTTACCCACCAGGTTGTTAATACATTCCAGGTAATAAACGTTAAATAGGCACAAGTGAATACAAGCAATGCTTTGTACTTCCCGGTTCGCTCAGCAATACTTCTTTCGACAAGTAATAAAGGAACAAAACCAACGAAGAGTAACGGAAGGAAACCATGCGGAAACCAGGCAAAGGTTAATAATAAGCCACTAAGCAATGCCAGTAAATAAAGCTGAACTGTTTTCACAAAAAAAATTTTTTGTAAAGATACAGTTTTCGCGCGCTTTTTATTCTTTTTGATTGGAGATCGCGCTTATTGTCAGAAAGAATCATTTATTCTCTCGGCCAAGATAAAACCCTTTAAAAATGAGCGAGTTAATCGAAAATAGTAAGAAACCTATTCTTGACCCTTGCGTATAACGTTGTGTCTTTCCCTAACCCAATTCATACTTATGAAAAAAAGTGCGTTCACTCTTTTTATACTGTGTTTTCTATCGGGGAACTTCGTTTATTCTTCACTTTCTGCCCAAAATACAACTCCCAAAATTGACAGTTTATTGAAGCTGGTGGCTACCATGAAACCAGATACAAATAAGGCGAATACCCTTCATGAAGTTTCACGCGCTTACTTATTTGATTTGCATGATCATGCCAACATGAAAAAATATGCAGATTTAGAGTTAGTGCTTTCTCAGAAATTAAATTATGAGAAGGGGATTGCGTATTCTTTATTAAATAATGGGATTTACTACTGGAGTGTGGGGGAATATAATACTGCCCTGTATCACTATAAAAAATCGCTCAAGCTAATGATGAATACAGGGATCAGGAAAGGTGAAAGTTCTTGTTACTTAAATATCGGGCAGGTATATGTTGATCAGGGCAAATATAAAGAGGGCGCGGAATATCTTTTGAAAGGTACCAATCTAAAGAAGTTACTTGGCGATACGAGAGGTGTTTCAACCGGATATAATAATTTAGGGAATGTATACCAATACCAGGCAAATTATGCAGAAGCATTAAAATATCATCTGATGTCTTTAAAAATAAAAGAGGAGTTAAAAGACAACGTCGGTATTTCTATGTCCTATAATAATATAGGATTGGTTTTTAATAGTCAGGGAAAGTCGGATGAAGCGTTAGAATATTATAAAAAAGCAGCGGCGATTCAGGAGCGTATGAACGATGTGGGAGGTTTGGGTAATGTGTATGATAATATTGGCAATATTTATAACGATAAAAAAAATTATACAGAAGGGCTGAAATATCAACTCAAGTCGCTCAAGGTACGTTCAGAAGTTGATGATAAGCAAGGTATGGCATCTTCTTATAATAATATTGGAAACTGTTATACACTCATGGGAAAATATGACAAGGCGCTGCCTTATGCAATTAAAGCACTTGCCACGGCAACCCAAATTGGAGAAAAAAAGGGTATCGCAAATTCTTATAATGGTTTAGGAAGAATATATGAAATGCAAAAGGATTTTAAGAACGCGCTCTATAATTATGAACAAGCGCTAAAAACATCCAGAGAATTAAACTACAAAGAAGGTGTATTGTTTGCGACTGAAAATTTAGCTGCAGCTTATGCAGGTTCCAAGCAATTTGATTTAGCTTTAAAATATAGACATTCTGCACACGATTTAAGAGACTCCTTGTTGAATAAAGATAATTTTAAACAAGTGACCGAACTCAACACAAAATATGAGACGGATAAAAAAGAAAAAGAAATTTTATTGTTGACCAAGGATCAAATCCTGACAGAAAAAACATTGAAGGAACAACGCATTTTACGTTGGGGTTTAATTGGTGGTATAAGTCTTTTGTTTATCGCTATATTTACCACTTACAGACGTTATCGCTTTAAACAACAAGCAAACATCATACTTGAAAAACAAAAACAAGAGATTGAACAACAGAATACACTTATTATTGATAGTATTGATTATGCAAAAAATATTCAGGAAATTATTCTGCCCAACCAACGCAAAGTCCAAAATTTATTTCCGCAATCCTTTATACTTTACAAACCAAAGGCCGTTGTAAGTGGTGATTTTTACTGGATGTATAAAGCCGGGAATAAATTAATATGTGCCATTACTGATTGCACGGGACACGGCGTACCAGGTGCATTCATGTCATTGCTTGGATCCAACATGCTTGAAAATGTTGTTCAGAAAAATAATGTTGTTCAGCCTTCAAAAATTTTAGATGCACTCAATAAAGAAGTAGTTACACGCTTAGGAAATCAGAGTAATGATGGTGATATTAAACACGGGATGGACATTGCAGTTATTTCCATTGATACTACGCTAAACCAATTACAATATTCCGGTGCGCACAATCCAATTTATATTGCAAGAGGCAGTGAGTTGATTGAAATCAAAGCAGATAAAATGACAATCGGGTTTGACAGTAAACAAAATAGTATTTTGTATACCAATAAAACCACTGATCTTAAAAAGGGTGATATGATTTATATGTTTACAGACGGGTTTCCGGATCAAATTGGTGGACCTAGACGAAAGAAATTCTTCTATGCGCCTTTCCGTAGATTGTTAAGTTCTATTAGTCTTCTTGATCCGCAAGTACAGTTAAAAAAATTGAATGATGCACATGCTGAATGGTTGGATGGTAGGTTTGAACAGACGGATGATATTTTGATAATGGGGATCAGAGTGTGAAAATCAGTGCGAGCGTGAGCTTGAGTCTTAAGGGTTAAAATATAGACACCCCTAATTTTGTAGTCAGTCTTTCCAATAACTCCACACCATAAAATGAATTTCCTTTTGGATTTAAACGTGGACTCCAAACGGCGATGCTATATTTTCCAGGATGTATGGCAACGATTCCTCCACCTATACCGCTTTTTCCGGGTAACCCTACCCTGAACGAAAACTCACCCGCTTCATCGTAAAAACCACAGGTTTGCATAATCGCGTTCACACGTTTGGATTTGCTGGAAGAAATAATCTCTTCACCTGTTGTAATTAGTTTTCCATGATTCGCAAACAACAAAAACGTTTTTGACAATTCCTCGCAAGTCATTTCAATCGAACAGATGTGATAGTAAAAATCGATTACTTCATGAATATCATTTTTTATGTTTCCAAATGATTTCATAAAATTAACCAGGGCGGCATTCCTATACCCTACTGCCTTTTCAGAGGCTATCATTGTATAATTGTAATCGATGGTCGGGTTATCCGAAATTTTCCTGACAAAATTTAAAAAGGTCGTTTTTGTTTGTTCTTTCAAATTGCTGATTAATATATCTGCAATTACAATTGCACCTGCATTGATAAACGGATTACGTGGAATGCCTGTTTCATGTTCCAGTTGTACCAGTGAATTAAACGCATTGCCGGAAGGCTCTATTCCTACACGTTTCCAAAGCTTATCTCCCTCCAATGAAAATGCAAGTGTCAGTGAAAATACTTTTGAAATACTTTGTAAAGAAAACCGTTCCTTGTAATCACCCACTCCGAATCCTTGCAGATCATCCATAGAAATTAAATGCGTTCCGAATTTATCCGGACTTACTTTCTTAAGTTCTGGAATATAACTCGCCACTTCACCACTTGGGGGAATTTTTTTTACCTCTTTCATCAAATCGCTCAGCACCTGTAAATAATTCATCCTGTTCTATTTAGAGTTTATCAAATATAAAACAATAAGTTCTAAAGCAATACCAGAAGCACCTGTATTCTTAAGCCCGACTAATGGGCTTGCCTCTGGCTTTTGTACGGTATTCGTGCATCTACGAGGGTTCAGCGGTTAAGAACCGGTTCATAAGTTTTGGAACCGCTCATCCTTTTTTATTTTTGTTTTTCATGAAAGGGTTTATCTTTGGCCCAAACCAAACCTTAAATCACATGATACAACCGAATCTTCTTGTCATCTTTTTAGCTGCCCTTATTCCATTAGTGGTAGGGTTTATCTGGTACAATTCCAAAGTATTTGGTGCTGCATGGATGAAAGCAGCGGAAATCAATGAAGAGAAAATGAAAGGTGCGAAGATGCCTTTGATTTTTGGACTCACCTATGTGTTAAGCTTTTTTGCTGCATTTATGATGATGCCCGTTACCATTCACCAGTTCAGTTTAATGTCTATTGTAATGAATGAACCGGGTATACAGCCATTCGATCCTACCTCTGAAGCCGGCAAAATGGTTTCTGATTTTATGGCAAAGTATGGTACTAATTTCCGCACGTTTAAACACGGAGCATTACATGGAACAATAGCTGGAGTCATGCTTGCCTTACCTGTAATTGGGGTGAATGCATTATTTGAAAGAAAAGGTTTTAAATACGTAGCAATCAATGCAGGTTTCTGGATTGTTTGCTTGGCCTTGATGGGTGGTGTTGTTTGTGCATTTTCTTAATCCATATTGTTTATACAAAAAAACCTCTGGAAATATCCAGAGGTTTTTTTTATGTATAAAAATAATAAGCTTAATTTCCAGCTTTTAATTTAGATGCCGTTGCAACAACATTCACATCCAATTCAAATTCATCATTGATTGCTTTGTCACCAATGCTTTCAAAGAAACTTGCAGAGCCATATTTAATATCAAACTTCGTACGGTTTACCATAATTTTTGCAATGGTTACAACGGCTTTATCATCCATTTTAATCATTGCAGGAAACGTAATTTCA
>DASRRA010000467.1:0-7961 GCA_035696085.1 Bacteroidia bacterium
ATACAGCAACGGTTATTGTCAACCCAGGCTCTGTAGGTGTGCTGGTTGGATCGGATACTGCAGGGTGCGAACCATTAACGGTTAACTTCAATGCCATCAGTAATAATGGTATTACTTACTTATGGAATTTTGGAGATAATACACCGCTTACATCAGGTATTTCACCACAGCACGTTTATCAGAATGATGGTGTGTATACGGTGACCGTTACTGTGAAAACAGCAGCAGGATGCTTAACACCTATTGTGGATACCAACTATATTACGGTGTATCCAAAACCTGAAGCGGATTTTACATCGGACCCTACATCTACCACCTTTATTTCACCGATTGTGAATTTTAAAGATATTTCACAACCAAATGTAGTTACATGGGCTTGGGATTTTGGGGATGTACCATCTGGTACAAACAATAAATCAAAATTGAAAAATCCAACGCACGCATTTACCGGTATCAATGATTACAATGTACAATTGATTGCTACAACAAAATTTGGTTGTGTGGATACAGTGATTAAAGTGTATCATGTATACGATGATTTTGTATTCTATGTACCAAATGCATTTACGCCAAATGAAGATGGAACCAATGAAATATTTTTACCGAAAGGAATTGGTTATGATCCGAAAACGTATCACTTGTATATCTACGATCGTTGGGGTAACTTCATCTTCTACAGTGATGATCCTACAAAAGGATGGGATGGCAGAGCCAACCATGGTGCAGAGATCGCGCAGCAGGATGTGTATGTATGGAAGATTGATTTGAAAGATAATTCAGGCAGGCTTCATAAATATATGGGTAAAGTAACGATCGTGAAATAAGATAGTCGATAATAATAAAAAAGGGCAAAGGTGTTTAACCTTTGCCCTTTTTATTTGCCTTGCTCTTGCTCTATGTTAATGCGGTAATTTATCTTTCAGATATGCATACATCCAGGCACCAAAAATAGCACTAAAAAAACCTACTGCCATTACCGTAAATCCGCTTCCTATTTGTGCAATCAATGGTCCGGGGCAGGCACCCGTGAGAGCCCATCCCAATCCGAACAATAAGCCCCCATAAATTTGTCCTTTATTAAATTGTTTGGGTTCAATTTTAATTTCTTCTCCGGAAATTGTTTTGACTTTGAAACGTTTAATTAGCCAGACGGAGATAATGCCTGTAATAACAGCCGTCCCCATGATGCCATACATGTGGAAGGAACTAAAACGAAACATTTCCTGTATCCGAAACCAGCTCATCATTTCTGCTTTTACCAGCGTAATTCCGAAGAATATACCAACGATAATGAATTTTATATTTTTTATATAATCAATTTCCCCGTTTGCTTCGTCTTGTTCAGCAAACTCATCGCTCATGACTTTCTTTTCCATGTTATAGTTTTAAAATAAAAGGTAAAATAAACCAGGTCATCACCATACCACCGATCATAAAACAAATTGTTGCAACGAGCGAAGGCCATTGCAAATTGGATAACCCCATAATGGAATGTCCGCTTGTACAACCGCCTGCATAACGTGTCCCAAAGCCTGTTAGAAAACCGCCTACAATAATCAGTATAACGCCTTTGGTAGTAAACAGCGATACCCAGTTGAACAAATCGGTTGGAAGCAGATGCTCAAAATCTTTTACACCGGTTGCTTCAAGTGTTTGTTTGGTGCTATCAGCAATTTGAAAACTATTGGGATCTTTTAGTAGCGTTGATGCAATATAAGCACCAGCAAGTATTCCAAATGCGAAAAATAAATTCCAGGTTTCTTTTTTCCAATTGTATTTTAAATAAGTTAAATTGGAGGGGAAACAAGCAGCACAAATATGCCTAAGAGAAGAAGAAAGTCCGAATGTTTTATTCCCGAGAATCAGCAATACAGGTACTGTTAACCCGATGATGGCACCGGCAACATACCAGGGCCAAGGTTGTTTGAGGAGTTCGAGCATGGGTTATAGGAGTTTGTTGATTTTCATCCACCGATCATTTTCTTAATCTCATTCAACTTCATCAATGCCTCTACAGGTGTGAGCGTATTGATATCGGTACGTTCCAATTCTTCTTTAATATTTTCTAAAACAGGATCGTTTAATTGAAAAAAACTAAGCTGCATATTAGCATCCTGCATGGTGGTCGTTGCAGCTGTGGGAGCAACTGATTTTTTTACTTTTTTATCTCCATCCGCTTTTCCTTCGCGTTGACCTTCCAGTTGTGCCAATAGTTGGTTGGCGACTTCCAGCACTTTTCTTGGCATTCCGGCCATTTTTGCCACATGTATTCCGAAGCTATGCTCACTGCCACCTGGAACAAGTTTGCGCATAAAAATTACTTTGTTTTCCAATTCCTTTACCGACACATTAAAATTTTTGATGCGATGCATTGTTTTCTCCATCTCATTCAATTCGTGGTAATGCGTAGCAAATAATGTTTTTGCTTTGGCAGTAGGATGTTCGTGAATGTACTCGGCAATGGCCCAGGCAATGGAAATACCATCATAGGTACTGGTACCACGTCCGATTTCATCCAATAAAATCAAGCTGCGGTTGCTGAGATTATTAAGAATACTAGCTGTTTCATTCATTTCCACCATAAACGTTGATTCGCCGGAAGAGATGTTATCGGATGCACCTACACGCGTAAATATTTTATCTACAAGGCCTAAGTTGGCATGTTTGGCAGGAACAAAACTTCCGATCTGCGCCATCAGCACGATCAGTGCTGTTTGCCGGAGCAATGCAGATTTACCGCTCATATTAGGCCCGGTGATCATAATGATTTGTTGTGTTTCATTATCCAGGTAAACATCATTAGCGATATAGGCTTCACCAATGGGTAATTGTTTTTCGATTACTGGGTGGCGACCATCTTTAATGTCCAATACATCATTTTCAAAAATGTGTGGGCGTATGTAATTATTTTTTTGAGCGATGATGGAAAAAGAAAGCAAGCAATCCAAACGCGCCAATAGCGAGGCATTGAGCTGTACAACCGGGATGTATTCCATGAGGCTCATCACCAGTTCTCCAAATAATTTGGATTCCAATGCCTGAATTTTTTCTTCAGCACCCAAAATTTTTTCTTCGTATTCTTTTAGTTCCGGAGTGATATAACGTTCTGCATTAGTCAATGTTTGCTTACGCATCCAATCGCCGGGAACTTTATCTTTATGGGCATTCGTTACTTCCAGGTAATAGCCAAATACGTTGTTAAATGCCACTTTTAGCGAAGAAATACCGGTACGCTCACTTTCGCGTTGTTGAATTTGCAATAAATAATCTTTACCGGAATAAGAAATTTTCCGAAGGTCATCCAACTCGGGATGCACCCCTTCTGCAATCACATTTCCTTTGGCAATCAGGTAAGGAGGGTCAGGCGTCAATTGTTTTTCTATCTGATCAATTACCGACTGGCAAGGGTTCAATTGTTCGGCTATTTTTTTTAGTGCCGGGTTATTGGCCTGTTCACTGTAAGATTTAACAGGAGCGATGGAACATAACGCGCGTTTTAATTGCACCACTTCTTTGGGTGAAATACGTGCGGTTGCCACTTTGGAAATGATACGTTCCAAATCACCGGCAGATTCAATGTGTTCACGTATGTGCTCAATTGTTTCCGGTTGAGAAAGGAAATGAGAAACAATTTCCAGTCGCTCTTCTATAGGTGCTTTATCCTTTAATGGAAGCGCGAGCCATCGTTTCATCATGCGGGAACCCATCGGTGAAACGGTTTGATCGATAACATCAATCAGTGTTTTTGCATTTTCATTATGCGAACCGAATAGCTCGAGGTTGCGAATGGTAAAGCGATCCAGCCATACATATTTTTCCTCTTCGATGCGGGAGAGGGTGCTAATGTGCTTTATTTTGTCATGCTGCGTATCGGCAAGATAGTGCAAAGCCGCACCGGCCGCTATAATTGCATGATCCAATGCTTCAATACCAAACCCTTTAAGTGATTTGGTGCCGAAATGCTTTAATAGCAATTCACCACCAAACTCAGCCGTAAAAGCCCAGTCATCCAACCCATAGATGTAAAATTTTTCCCCGAACTGTTCTGTAAATAATTTCTTCTTATTTTTTTGGAATAAGACTTCGCTGGGGGAAAAGCTTTGCAGGAGTTTATCAATGTATTCCAGACTCCCTTCTGCAACAGAGAATTCGCCGGTAGAAACATCTAAAAAAGAAACACCCGCTTCTACATTGCTTTTTTTAGAAGAGAGTTCGGAAAAATAAACACTGGCTAAATAATTATTTTTTTTATGTTCCAGTACTTTGTCATTGTAAGATACACCCGGAGTTACCAATTCGGTGACACCCCGTTTGACAATGGTTTTGGTCATTTTAGGATCTTCCAGCTGGTCGCAAATCGCAACCCGTTGTCCGGCACGTACCAGTTTGGGAAGATAAGTATCCAGTGAATGATGTGGAAAACCAGCTAATTCAATCGTAGATGCATATCCGTTTGCACGCTTGGTAAGAATAATACCCAGAATATTGGCAGCTTTTATGGCATCGCTTCCAAACGTTTCATAGAAATCCCCCACCCGAAACAATAACAACGCATCCGGATATTTTCCTTTTATGGTATTGTATTGTTTCATTAAAGGAGTTTCTTCCGACGCAACTTTATTTGACCCCGTCTTTTCTTTTACTAATTTTGCCATCCTTGTAAAAATACAAAACACTTATGCACAGTTAGCGTAAAGTTTTTAACAGGTGTTGAAAAAAAATACATCCTTTTTATCCTTTAAAATAGCTTATTTTACAGAGTTTTATGAAAGAAATGTGTATGAAAATTTTGAAGGATATTCGTTTCTGGATTCTGCTTTTCTTTGTACTGCGCTTGTATGGAATTACAAATCCACCCCTGGATATCGCCCATAACTGGAGGCAGGTAACAGGTGATATGGTATCCCGTAATTTTTATGAAGTAGATAATAACATTTTTTATCCGCGACTGGATTTTGCAGGGGAGAGGACTGGCATTACTGGAACCGAGTTTTCAACATTGAATTATTTGACGTATCTGTTATCACTGTTATTTGGCTTTCACGATTGGTTTGCACGATTAATTAATCTGCTCATTTCATCCATTGGTATATTTTATTTTTATAAAGTGATCAAATTAAAATTTGATGAACGCCTGGCATTTTTAGCTGCTTATTTATTATTGATCTCCGATTGGCTTATTTATTCACGAAAGGCAATGCCGGATACCTTTAGCGTGGCCCTGGTGATTATGAGCCTGTATTATTCATTTCGTTATTTTGAAAATTACAAGCTAAAAAATTTAATCGCTTATTTTCTCCTGGCAATGATCGGCGTTTTAAGTAAAATTCCTGCGGCTTATTTATTGGCGCTGCTGATAATACCGTTGAGAGATAAAGACAAACCAAAGCAGGTGAAAATAACTTTTGTATTAGCCAGCATCCTGATGCTTATTCCTGTTTGTATCTGGTATTACATGTGGGTCCCCTATTTAATTGTGAAATACAAATTTGCTCATTATTATATGGGTGTAAGTATACAGCTTGGTTTTCGCCAGTTGTTGGCAAGCCTTGCGCTGGTTTTTGAACGATTTTATTATGATGCGCTTAAGTTTACGGGATTTGCGGCTTACCTGACCGGTTTGTTCATCGCGTTTAGACGTAACGATAAAGTAATGCTGAAAATAATAGCGATTACTGGATTTGCCTTTTTCGTCTTCATGATGAAATCAGGGAGTAATTTTTCTGCTCATTCGTATTACATCATACCGTTTGTACCGGTAATGTGTTTATTTGCGGCTTACGCGATTTTCCATCTGAAAAACAAAACCATTCTTCTTGTATTGCTATTGATTTTAACAGCGGAAAACATTGCCAATCAACAACACGATTTTATTATAAAGAAATCCGAACGATATAAATTATCACTTGAATCAATTGCCGATAGATATACAAAGCGAAATGATTTGGTGGTTATTAATTGTGGGATAAATCCACAAGAGCTTTACTTAATGCATCGCAAAGGCTGGATCGTTTCGACAGAGCAAGCGCATGATTTAAGATTTTTGGATTCACTTGTAAAAAAGAAGTGTAAAGTATTGTTTTTGGACAAGCATCTGCTAAAGGGGAATGAGCCCGCCTATCCCAATACACCTTGGTTTCAGGACGAAAATTTTATCGTTTACCTATTGTCAAGATAATTTACATTTATTTTATGTTAATGCGATAATTTAACATTGTTAAGGCAACGGATTGGAGATGTTTTTGTCCAAAAATGAGGTTGAAACCTTCAAAATTCAAATCCCATGATGCACTTGATTGACAATTTACCAACCAATATGGTTGGTTTCCGGGCTACAGGAGAAATAACGCAAAACGATTTTACGCATTTAGTTATTCCACAAGTGAAAAGGCAAGTTGAAAGAGCAGGAAAGCTGAATTATATGCTTATCCTGGATACCTCTGTAAAAAATTTTACAACAGGAGCCTGGCTAAAGGATGCCATTTTGGGAATAAAAAGTCTCACTAAGTGGAACAGAGCGGCCATTGTTTCTGATTCCAGTATTATCCGAAAATTTACCGATGTATTTAGTTTTCTTATGCCGGGGGAGTTTAAGGGCTTTGAGCATAAAGAATTAAAAGCCGCGATTGATTGGACGGCGGAAAGGAAATAATAGCGTAACGCCAAAAGTCTGAAAGACTTTTGATGTTTTTAATGAGACTTCAAAACTAAATTGATAAACGTCAAAGATTTTTAAAACCTTTGGCGTTTCTTATCTTTGGCGGATGAGAAAACTAGCAAATGAAGAGCTCAATCGTAAGTCGTTGGATGAATTCAAAGAATCTTCAAAAACCCCTATCGTTATTGTATTAGACAATGTCCGGAGTTTGAACAATGTTGGATCTGTATTTAGAACCGCGGATGCATTTTTAATTGATGCGGTTTATTTATGCGGTATTACAGGCACTCCACCCAATAAAGAAATTCAAAAAACAGCCTTGGGAGCTACGGAAAGCGTTAACTGGAAATATACATCGACAACCCTGGAAGCCGTATCGCAATTACGTACACAAGGATATGTGATTTGTGCAGTAGAACAGGCGGAAGCTGCAGTGACGTTAAATAATTTCATTCCCGAGAGAAAACAAAAAATAGCGCTTGTATTTGGAAATGAAGTGAAAGGTGTAGAACAGGAAGTGATTGACCAATCGGATGTAGTGATTGAAATACCGCAAGTGGGTACCAAGCATTCCTTAAATATAGCAGTCAGTGTAGGTATTGTGGTGTGGGATGTATTTCTGAAACTCACGTAATCAGCTCAGCTCATTTCTTCTTCTTCTTAGGAGCATGTTCCAGCATATAATAGTTTCTGTAAAGCAATTGCAGGTCGCTGTTAATTCTATTGGTATATGCCGCGTCGTATTCAAACTGGTTGTTTGTTATATTGTAATAGACAATAGCTAAAGGCTTTTCAAGCAGTTTGGTATCCAACCCTTCGATGTATTCAAAAATATCCATGTCAAAATAAAAGTCGTACGCATCTCTTTTATTTGGTGGTGTTTTGGTGTTTACTTCAAATTTTTTAGAAACATATCCTGGCTTTGATAATTCAACGGTATAAATCCGGTCGAGGGGCAATTGAAAATTGCATTTTCCACGTCGGGTAGTATATACGCGCTTGTATACTGCATTATTATAATATACTGTAACAATCGCACTGTCCAACCATGGGTTATCTCCGGAATCGCCCATAATGTTTTTCACCAGGCGCTCACGTATACTTCCATTGATTTCTAAATAGTTATTTACGGTGTCTTGTTGTTGTGTGAAGGGAGTAAGTCCGCCTGTGCTTGTATTTGTATCGGCACATAGGGAGTTACAACTACATAATATTCCTATGCTTATTAAGCAAACCAGTTGGAAAGTTGAATTTCTCATCAGGAAAAATTAGTGTACAGCACAAATGTATAATAATTATACCA
>DASRRA010000468.1:0-23190 GCA_035696085.1 Bacteroidia bacterium
AGAACAAAAGCGGGTAGCCAACCTGGTGAAGGCTGAAGCAGCCACAACCAAGCAGTTGGATGATGTAAACGCGCAATTAGAAGTCATCAAAAAACAAATTGAAGCGCAAAAATCAACACTAGGGATTTCTTCTCAGGGTATTAGCAATGATGCTGTTCCTTTGCAGATTCAAATTGAGCAAACACAGGATCAGCTTTCCAAATGTCGTATCATCAACCCCATTACAGGAACTGTTTTGGGAAAATATGCCGAGGCCAATGAAATGACTTCCCCCGGAAAACCTTTGTATAAAATAGCGGACCTCACTACAATTACTTTACGCGTGTATGTAACCGGCAACCAATTGCCAACATTACAACTCAACCAGGAAGTGAAGGTGTTGACAGATGATGGTAAAGGCGGTTTCAAAGAAACAACCGGTAAGATTATCTGGATAAATGACAAAGCGGAATTCACGCCCAAAACGATTCAGACGAAAGATGAACGCGCCAACATGGTGTATGCGGTTAAGATCAATGTAAAAAATGATGGTACGTATAAAATCGGAATGTATGGTGAAGTAAAATTTCAATAACCATGGCTGATGTTGTTTTAAAAAATATTTCAAAAACCTATAACAAGGGAACGGTGCAGGCTGTGCAGGATGTGTCTTTTTCTGTGGATAAAGGTGAACTGTTTGGTTTGATCGGGCCGGATGGTGCCGGTAAAACCAGCATTTTCAGAATGCTTACCACGTTGTTGCTTCCGGATGCCGGTACTGCCAGCGTGAACGGACACGATATTGTAAAAGATTACAAAACCATTCGCAATGAAGTAGGATATATGCCTGGGAAATTTTCGCTGTACCAGGATTTGACAGTAGAAGAAAATCTTGATTTTTTTGCAACGGTTTTTAATACGTGCATCGAGCAGAATTATGAAATGATAAAGGATATCTATGTGCAAATAGAACCTTTTAAAGAACGAAGAGCGGGTAAGCTTTCCGGTGGTATGAAACAAAAACTGGCTTTGTGTTGTGCTTTGATTCATAAGCCCAGTGTGTTGTTTTTGGATGAGCCGACTACAGGCGTAGACGTAGTCTCCCGGCGAGAATTTTGGGAGATGTTAAAAGGCTTGAAAGAACAAGGTATCACTATCTTGGTTTCCACACCTTACATGGATGAAGCAACACTTTGTGATCGTATTGCATTGATACAGGCAGGAAAAATATTGAGCATTGATACACCAGATGGTATTGTAAAACAATATACGGAGCAATTGTATGCGGTAAAAGCAGTGGAGATGAATCGCTTATTACGTGAATTAAGAGGGAATCAACATATCAACAAGTGTTTTGCTTTTGGAGAGTATTTGCATGTCTCCTTTAAAGAGCAGGAAAATTTTGAATATTTATTAAAAGAATTGCAAGAGAAGAAGTTTACATCGCCGGAAATAAAAAAAATTGAACCAACAATAGAAGATTGTTTTATTAATTTAATGAGATCGTAATATGGTGGAGACGGTTATCCAAACAAATAAGCTCACCAAAAGATTCGGTGATTTTATAGCAGCCAATGAAATTACGTTCGATGTTGCTGCCGGTGAAATATTTGGTTTTCTGGGAGCCAACGGGGCAGGTAAAACTACCGCTATGCGAATGTTATGCGGGCTTTCCACTCCCTCCTCAGGAACAGCAAGAATCGCGGGATTTGATATCTACAAACAAGCAGAATCTATCAAAAAGAACATCGGCTACATGAGTCAGAAATTCTCTTTGTACGAAGACCTGACCATAAAAGAAAACATTCAATTCTTCGGAGGCATATACGGCTTATGCGATAAGCAACTTAAAGAAAAAAGTGAAAGCCTGATTGAACAACTGGGATTGAAAGATCAAACAAAAAAATTAGTAGGCGAATTACCTTTAGGTTGGAAACAAAAGTTGGCGTTCTCAGTTGCCATTCTTCATACACCTAAAATTGTTTTCCTGGATGAGCCCACTGGTGGCGTTGATCCTGTAACACGCAGGCAATTCTGGGATTTGATTTATGATGCTGCCGCAAATGGTATCACCGTATTTGTAACCACGCATTATATGGATGAAGCAGAGTATTGCAACCGCATTTCTATGATGGTGGACGGTGTTATTAAAGCTTTAGATACACCAGCCAATCTGAAAAAGCAGTTTAACGCAGCATCAATGGACGATGTGTTTTTTGAGCTGGCCAGGGGAGCAAAACGCAAAGCCGATTAATTCCAAAAGAGCATGAAGCAGTTTTTAACATTTGTAAAAAAAGAATTTCGACATGTGTTCCGTGACCGGAAAACATTGTTGATGCTATTTGGTTTACCCATTGTACAAATCGTGTTGTTTGGATTTGCGTTAACCAACGAGATAAAGAATACAAAGATCGTGGTATGCGACTATGCCAAAGATATCGGTTCACAGCAGCTTATAGAGAAATTAGAAGCCAGCAGCAATTTCGAAATTGAAAAATCGGTATTGAGTCGTGAGCAAATTGAAACTGCTTTTAAAGAAGGTAAAATAAAACTCGCTGTTATTTTTCCTGTCAACTTTTATAACGAATTGATTCATCTGAATAAATCACAAGTACAAATCATTGCCGATGCGTCTGATCCTAATACAGCCAACACATTAACGAACTTTGCCACTTCCATTATTTTAGATTATCAGCAACAATTGAACGTCAATGTTACCATTCCGTATCGTATACAACCGGAAATGCGCATGCTTTATAATCCAGAGCTAAAAGGCGCAACGAACTTTGTGCCTGGTGTAATGGCATTGGTGCTCATGTTGGTTTGTGTGATGATGACTTCTGTTTCCATTGTCAGGGAAAAAGAAAGAGGTACGATGGAAATTTTATTGGTATCTCCTTTTCATCCTTTTCTGGTAATTGTTTCCAAAGCGGTTCCTTACCTGGTATTGTCATTATTAAATCTGGTTATTATTCTGGTGCTAAGTGTATTTTTATTGGACATGCCTATTAATGGAAGTGTGTTCCTGCTGTTTGCAGAAAGCACCTTGCTCATCATTACTGCCTTATCACTTGGTTTACTCATTTCAAACAGTACGGATTCACAACAAGCTGCTATGCTTATCTCCATGATGGGCATGATGCTTCCAACGATGTTGTTTACAGGATTTATGTTTCCATTGGAAAACATGCCCATTCCACTGCAAGTCATCTCCAATGTGGTTCCTGCCAAATGGTATTACATCATTGTCAAATCCATTATGATAAAAGGGTTGGGGTTTAGCGCTATCTGGAAAGAAACATTGATACTTTTTGTGATGACCTGTATTTTATTAGTCATCAGCCTTAAAAAATTTAAAATCCGGTTGGCATGAGAACATTAAAATTTTTATTGCAAAAAGAATTCAGACAAATCCTGCGTAACAAAACATTGCTACCTATGATTTTTGCATTGCCCTTGGTACAATTGCTCATATTACCTTTGGCTGCGGATTATGAGGTGAAAAATATTTCTATTTCCATTGTGGATAATGACCATTCATCTTATTCCAAAGAATTGGTTTCAAAAATTGCTTCATCCGGTTATTTCCGGTTAGCGGATTATGGAAATTCATACCAGTTGGCATTCAAACAGCTTGAAAAAGATAAATCGGATTTAATCCTGGAAATTCCTCAGGGCTTTGAAAAAAATATTGTTCGTGAAAATGCTCAAAAAGTATTTATAGCGGTAAATGCCATCAATGGCGTGAAAGCAAATTTAGGGGGTGCCTATTTAAATCGTATCCTGATGGACTACAATGGAGAGCTGCGTTTGAAATGGATGCAATCACAACGCTTTAACATGACACCAAACATTGAGATTGTTTCTTCCAACTGGTTCAATCCTTTCATGAATTACCGTTTTTTTATGGTGCCTGGTATTTTGGTGGTGCTGGTAACAATGGTATGTGCGTATATGTGTGCATTGAATATTGTGAAAGAAAAGGAAGTAGGTACCATTGAGCAAATCAATGTAACACCCATCAAGAAATATCAGTTTATCCTGGGCAAACTGATTCCATTCTGGATAATGGCAATGGTTGTATTCAGCATAGGTTTGTTCATTGTTGCACGACTTATTTATGGAATTGTTCCTTTGGGAAGTATTGCGTTGTTGTACGGTTATCTAGCGGTTTACCTGGTTGCTTTACTTGGTTTAGGGTTGTTAATATCGACCTACTCGGAAACACAGCAGCAAGCTATGTCGGTTGCGTTTTTCTTTATTATGATTTTTATGCTGATGAGCGGACTCTTTACACCTATTGATAGCATGCCGGTTTGGGCAAAAGGAATTGCCAGTTGCAGTCCGGTGACTTATTTTATTGACGTAGTGCGAATGATTGTATTGAAAGGAAGCGGTTTTAAAGAAGTCCGTTATCATTTTGGAATCATTATTATCTTTGCACTTATCTTCAATACCTGGGCAATTATCAATTATAAAAAGACCAGCTAATTGATATTAAATTTTTAAGAAAATGATTCTGGAACATGCGCTTCTTTTTGTAAAACATGGAGAAGAAAATGAATTTGAACGTGACTTCAAAATTGCGGGTCAGTACATCAGTGCCATAAAAGGCTATAAAGGACATACATTACAAAAATGTTTAGAACAAAAAAATAAATATTTATTATTAGTGAAGTGGGAAAAGCTGGAAGATCATACAATTGGTTTCAGAGAATCAAAAGAATATCAAAGCTGGAAAGAGTTATTGCATCATTATTATGATACCTTTCCGATTGTACAACATTTTGAAGCGGTGATTGAAGAACCCAATGCTAAAATTTTTTAAATTTTTTGAGGTTTAAATGAATTGCATAAGTTTTCTGATTTTTATATAAACGTCAAAGGTTAGGCTCGATTTTTACTCATAAAATCTTCCAATCCCTTTCTTCCTTGCGTTCTTACCTTTTCTTTAAACGCGTTTGTCCAACCCAACAAAACCCCGGGTAAACCGATGGCCTGACGCGTCCAGCTGTAAAAATTAAAATGATCTTTATGCGTTTTAATTTTTCCATTTTCAAAGGTAAACTCCGCTTTGATTTTGTTGATCACTTTGCGGTTTGTTTTTGAAAAAGAATAAGTAGCATTCCATTGTGCGCTTCCGCGTTGATCATTCGCCTGAATGTTGTTGAACTCAATTTGTAAGTCTTTTCCTCTTAAGCAAAGCATTTCCCACATGGCTTTTACTTCGGCAGCATTTAGGTTAACAAACACTTCATCGCTAAAGGTAGCATCGTTGGCATAACAGGATTGCATGGTTTTGAAATCGCGCTTTTGGAAGGCGGTGTAGAAGGAGGTAAGTAGCTGCTGGTTGGAATTCATGGGTTAATTTTAATAAGCAAAGATAAATGAAAGGTTGCTAAAACGTCAAAGGTTCAAGAAACCTTTGGCGTTGTTGCTACAAACACTTAAAATAATCAAACGGTTCCTTGCAATCTTTGCATCGAAACAGAGCTTTGCAGGCAGTGGATCCAAATTGAGAAATAAGCTCTGTATTCTTAGAATCACAAACAGGGCAGTGTATTTCTTTTGTTTTGCCGAGTAACACACCTTTATCAACGGTAGAGTGCAGGGGAGGAGCAATACCATACGCACGTAATTTTTCTTTGGCAGTATCGCTTATCCAGTCGGTGGTCCAGGCGGGGGAATAAATCAATTCAATTTTAATGTTTTGGATACCGGCAGCTTGTAATTTCTCTTTGATGTTATCTTCAATGATTTTCATAGCCGGGCATCCACTATAAGTGGGTGTAATGGCAATGTGACAGACATCTCCGTTCCATTTTACATCTCGTAAAATTCCAAGATCAATAATGCTGATGACAGGAATTTCGGGATCTGGAATTTCAGAAAGAAGTCGTTGGATATCTTCGGTAGATAAGGTTTTCATTGACTAGGAGTTCGCTATTTTGCTATTATAAAGTTACGCAAAAAAAAGAGAAGACGATCATCTCGTCCTCTCTTTTTACTGAAATGGTATGTTTTATTATCTAATCCTATGAATTAAGCCATTTCAGGCACATTCATATACGTTATTGCTTTTTATTTTAATGTAGCGACTTGTTGTTGTAATGCAGCAATTTGTTTTTGTTGTTCAATTAGGTACAATGTAAGCTCTTCCACTTTTTCTAATAGTTTTACATTCATCTCAGATACATTGATACCTTCGCATGTAACTTCACTAGTAGTTGGAATGTTTGGTAAGTGTTGATTTGCCTTTATAAATGCTTCAACTTCTGCCAATGGTTTCAATTTGTAGCTTTTATCAAATACATAATCTGCCCATATATCTGTTGATATAACCGCTTCTTTAGCTACTACTTTGTTACCAATTCTTACAACAGCACCATCAAAAACAATACTTCCTCCATTTTCCTTTCGAATGTAGTAATTGTTGCTTTGATCCATTCCTACCCATGCATATCTGGTTGCACCTGTATAATATTCAATAACTTGAAAATTACCAGCACTAGGAGTTCTCATAACAATTGGGTTGTAGTTGGAATTAATTGTTATGGTTCCTGTTACATCCAACGCAGAATTTGGAGTAGCAGTCCCAATACCAACATTTCCATTTGCTAACCAACGCAATGCGATATTTTTACTTCCATTCACATTACTTCCCAATGCTCCACCGGTGTAACCAAATACAGCCGGTCCGTCTATATGAATATTTGCATAGTTACCAGTAGTTGTATAGATATCAGCATATGCAATACCATGAAAGGCATCATTTGATAAATAAATTGCGTTCTTCCAAAGCTGTAGATTTCCACCGAGGTACATTCTCATACGCTCTATTCCATTCGTTTTGAAAACAAGGTCAAAGTTATTACCCGCTTGTGTTCCTAAATATTGATTCGGGTTTGGGGAAGTACCTGATAATGCATTTCCCAAGATTGTTGATTGACCTTTAGCGGTTGTTCCAGCAAATGCTAAAGCCAACGTTATCATTGAAATGGAAATTTTTGTTTTCATATTCTTTATGGTTTGTTTTATAAATTGTATATTCTGAAGTTATTTGTTCTTTTGAATACGGCGTAAATATATTCCTAATAGTAAATAGCCATGTTGGAAAGAGGTCACTATTTTTTATACGGTCAACGAGCAAGGATTAAAGGTTGATTAAACCTATTGTAAAATATATAACGCCTTAAAACAAGACAGGCCCCGATAATCGAGGCCTGTTTATAATTTTAATGATATTAGTTAATTGTTTTGTAATCACCACTTTACTCCTGGGTAGGCCCTGTGTACATATTGCATTTCTGCTAATAGAAAGCCCAAATATTCCGTGTGTTTTCCCTCCCTGCTTCCTTTTTGTTTAAAAGGCGTAGCCGGAACTTGTAATGTAGCTTCCTGTATTACTTTTTTCACTTCTGCTTCCCATTTTTCTTTTACAACCGAAAGATCAGGTGCAATACCTTCTTTAATTAAAATCTGATCCACTTCATCCATATCAAACAAATCAGGTGTATACATCCATAAATTGTTTAATGCCTGCTGTGTACGGTTGTGACTTTCATCTGTTCCATCACCCAGGCGATACATCCACTCCCTGGTATGACGCAGGTGATAGGTTATTTCTTTGTGCGCTTTGGTAGTAAGCGCTGCAATTGTTTCATCTTTGCTGCTTTTTAATTCCTCATATAGAAAGAACAAATAGGTATCAAATAAAAACTGACGTGCCATGGTTTGTGCAAAATCACCATTCGGCTGCTCTGTCAAAAGCAGGTTTCGAAACTCCCGTTCATTGCGCATAAAAGCGAGATCGTCTTCCGTTCGTCCTTTTCCTTCCAGTTGCGCCGCGTAGGTTAAGATAGCGGTTGCATTACCAACAAAATCCAACGCAATATTGGTCATGGCAATATCTTCTTCCAGTATAGGCCCATGTCCGCACCATTCGGAAAGACGATGACCTATAATTAAACTGCTATCGCCGAGGCGAAGTAAATATTCAAAAGTTGCTTCTTTTAAGTTCATGCAATGTTAGCTTCAGAAATTTATAAATACTTTACTCCCTCCGGAATTTTATAAAATGTAGGATGACGGTATACTTTGTCATTGCTTGGATCAAAGAAGGGGCCTTGATCTTCCGGACTGGAAGCATGTATGGCACTAGCCGGTACTACCCAAATACTTACGCCTTCATTTCTTCTGGTATATACATCTCTTGCATTTTGAATTGCCATTTCAGCATCCGCTGCATGCACATTTCCTACATGCTTGTGTTGTATTCCCGGGTTTGCCTGTACAAAAACTTCCCATACCGGCCATTGTGTTGATTCCATTTATCTCTTTTTTTTTCGGTTTGCTCGACGGACTTTGTCCATCGTTATTATGATTTGATCCTTTCAGGATCATAAATTTCTATGTGTTAAAATTTAATCTATGCAAGCGGGCTGAGTTACTTCGATCACATGCCGCCTTAGCGATGGAGCAGCGGAGTCGAGAAAGTGCGCCTGCATAAATTATTTTTTTTCTTTCTTTTCTGCATATGCAAGTGCCGCATCACGTACCCATTTCCCATTTTTATCCGCCTCGGTACGGGCTTTTAAACGATCTACGTTGCAGGGTCCATTTCCTTTGATCACGTCAAAAAATTCATCCCAGTTAATCGGACCATGTTCATAATGTCCTGTCTCTGAATTAAATTTCATGTCTTTATCCGGAATGGTTAATCCAATGAAATCTGCTTGAGGAACTGTTCTGTCAATGAAACGCTGACGAATGTCATCATTGCTTTCCATTTTTACTTTCCAACGCATGAGTTGTTCACTGTTGGGTGATTGATCATCACTTGGCCCCAGCATCATAATGGATGGCCACCACCAACGGTTTAAGGCATCCTGCGCCAACGCTTTTTGCTCTGGTGTACCTTGCGCCAGACTCATCATGATCTCATATCCCTGGCGGTTATGAAAACTTTCTTCTTTGCAAATCCTCACCATAGCACGGCTGTAAGGACCGTAAGAACCTCTTGCCAATGCTGTCTGGTTCATAATGGCAGCACCATCTACCAACCAGCCAATGGCTCCGATGTCAGCCCAGGTTAATGTTGGATAGTTGAATATACTGGAATACTTTGCTTTCCCGGTATGTAACTGATCCAGCAATTCTGCACGATCGATACCCAATGTTTCTGTTGCACTGTATAAGTACAAGCCATGACCGGCTTCATCTTGTACCTTCGCCAATAGAATGGCTTTACGCCTTAGGTTAGGAGCTCGTGTAATCCAATTACCCTCCGGCAACATACCAACAATCTCCGAATGTGCATGCTGACTCATCATTCGAATTAACTGTTTACGATAGGCCTCCGGCATCCAATCTTTGGGTTCGATTTTTTGTCCGGCCGCAATTTTTGCTTCAAAAGCTGCCAGTTGCTTTGGATCTTCTTGTTTTGAATCTTCCATGTTTTCTAGTTTTGGCTACTTAAATTTACTTATAAAATCACATGAAATCAAGGATTACATGTGAAGATATGATAACAGGTGGCTAACCACATTATCGCGATCATTTTGCTGCTTCCATCGCCGCTGCATCAGGCGACGTTAAATAAGCCGCCAATGCGAAACGTATATCACTATAGCTAAACTCATCACCCAAGGCGCTTTTAATAGCGCCCAATTGCAAGGTGTTTAATGTTTTTAGTACGGTAGTGATGTTTAAAATTTTTTCTGCTGATACAAAAAGTGTAGCGGGAAGCTCCCCCTTGGTAACATAATAAGCCAAATGCGTTTCAATGGTTCCAGGCGCTAATGCTCTGAGTTTAGCGATGGTTTCAATATCATTTCCCGCCTGGTGTAATTTAAAGGTTTCTGCTTTGGTATCTACCTTTTCGGTTTTACTACTCTTTCCTTTCTCTTTTTTCTCCGCTCTGCCTTTTGATTTTTTTTCTAAAATTCCGCTTTCCATGCGCGATGAACCTATTAATTGATTTAGTTGTTCATCCCTATTCGCATCCGCATGTATTTTTTTTATTTCTTCTGCGCTAATTTCTTTATTGGTAAGGGTGGCCTGAATCAATAAACCCGCTTTTTTCATTAGTTTGTGCTGCTCATGAACCATGCCTTCCAGTACAAAAAGCTCAGCAACGTAGGTCTTGATTTTTTTCTCCGATTTCAATAACTCCACATGTCTGAAAATTTTATTACTCAATTGTTTAAACAACGGTGAAAAATAATTGGATGCCGCTGTGATGCGCTGACCAAGATAATCCAGGTGTCCTTCTTCTTTTGAATCAATGATGTGAATAATTTGTTGCTTGAATTTATCGGCTGTTGGCTTTAGTTCTTTTACTTCTTTTTCAAGTGCTTTTGCCCAATCCTGGTACTTTTGCTTCACCGATTTTTTTTCTTCTTTCACATATCCTGTTGTGTGTTCTTCTATTTTTCTGACAAAGGCTCCCAATTCAAAACTCTTTACCACATAGTCTTTTAGGAAGGAATAGGTCTCGGCAGTTAATAGCTCATTCAGGTTTTGTTGTGTTGCCTGCTGTTTCGCATAACTGTCAATTTTACTATCCAACTGTATGCTTTGATCATTTACAGAAGAGGTAAGCACCAATCCGTTTAACGAGCGCAACCGCGATAAGGCAACATACACCTGCCCGGGTGCAAATGCTTCTCCTATATCAATAATGGCCTTGTCAAATGTAAGCCCCTGGCTCTTGTGAACAGTTATGGCCCAGGCTAATTTAAGGGGATATTGTTTAAATGTACCGGTTATATGTTCTTCAATTTCATTGCTGGATTCATTCAGTTTGTATCTGTGATTCTCCCAAGTGTAAGGGGTCACCGAAACAGGAGCAGAGCCATCATTGAATTTTACTTCGATGGTTTCTTCATCCATTTTTGTGATGTACCCAATCTTACCATTAAAAAAGCGTTGCTGACCGGTTGTATCGTTTTTTACAAACATCACTTGTGCACCAATTTTTAGTTCCAATGTTTTTTCGATAGGGTAGGCATATTCATTAAAGTCGCCTTCAATGGTTGCTTCAAAGAAAAAAGATTTTCCCTGTAATTTAGTGAGGAACGATTTATTTAATTCTGCTGCTTTGTAGTTATGCGTCGTAAGCGTAATGTAACCTTCTGTGGGCTGAGGTCTGAAGTGGGCTTTATAATAGGTGTTTAATAAATCGTAATCGGCAGCTGTCATCTTATTGTTGCGCAAATGATTCAGAAGGTTCACAAACTGTTGATCATCCTGGCGGTAAATTTTATCGAGCTCAATATAAACGGGTGCATTTTTTTGCAGCACCTGTGCATCAAAAAAGTAAATACTCTTGTAAAAATTTTTCAGCACAGCCCACTCCTCTTCCTTTACAACAGGTGGTAATTGCAGCATATCGCCGATGAATAAAAGCTGCACACCTCCAAAGGGCTGACTGTTTCTTCTCACATGCCGTAGCACCAGGTCAATTGCATCCAATAAATCAGCGCGTAGCATACTTACTTCATCAATAATGAGCAATTCCAGTTCCCGTAATAATTTACGTTTGCTGTCATACATCTGTAAATTCTTAATGACTGAAAATGCATCATTGAGTCGAACATTTTCTTGCAATAAGGTAGATTGATTGACCGGGATGAATGCACCAAAAGGTAACTGAAAAAGAGAATGTATGGTCACACCTCCTGCATTAATAGCGGCAATACCGGTTGGTGCAGCTACCAAACATTTTTTATACGTGCTTTTAATGAGCTTGCGCAATAATGTTGTTTTTCCTGTTCCAGCCTTACCCGTAAGAAATACACTTTTACTGGTATGGTTGATGAACCTGGAAAGATAAACTGCAGGATCTTCGGTAAATGTATGATGTGTATTATTTATCACCGTCCTTCGTCGTATTTTTGGGTGGCAACGGACCACGTTTATGAATGATCAATCCGTTCAGAAAATTACGCAAGAGCTGATCTCCGCATTCTTTATAATTAGGGTGATCAGGTTTACGGTAAAGTGCATTCAATTCACTTTTACTGATTTCAAAATCAGCCAGCTTTAAAATCTTCACGATATCTTCATCCTTCAACTCTAAAGCGACCCTGATCTTTTTTAATATGTCGTTATTTGTAAGCATACTTTTTAAATATTCATTCTGATGCAAATGTACCTTTTTGCCGCGGTCATTTCCAAGTGTTAATACCTCAACAAATTTTCTATGGCTGTTTTCACCTTGTCCGCATTGGGTAGCATGGTTGCTTCCAATGTGGAGTTTAACGGAATGGCTGGTAAATTTTCAGCACCAATTAATTCAACAGGTGCGTCCAGCGATTCAAAACATATTTTGGAAATGCGTCCTGCAATCGCTTGTGCAAAACCATTGTTGCTAGGTTCTTCTGTGAGAACGATGCATCTGCCGTGTTTTTTTACAGAAGCCATGATTGTTTCTTCATCCAATGGATTGATGGTTCTTAAATCCACAATTTCTATCTTGCCGGGAAAGTTAGTTGCTGCAGATTTCGCCCAATATACGCCCATTCCATAGGTAATAATGGTTGCAGTGGTATGTTCAGCAGAAACCTCAGCTTCCTGCACCATACGCGCTTTTCCTAGCGGAATGATGTAATCTTCATCCGGTTCAATTGTTTTGGCATCTTCTGTTCCTTTGATTTTACTCCAGTACAATCCTTTGTGCTCCAACATAACAACCGGGTTCGGATCATAATACGCCGCCTTCATCAATCCCTTTAAATCAGCCCCTGTTGAAGGGTAACAAATTTTTATACCGTGTATATTTGCCAAAATGCTTTCCACGCTGGAGGAGTGGTAAGGCCCGCCACTGCCGTATGCACCAATAGGTACACGGATGATACAGCTTACCGGCCATTTACCATTGGATAAATAACAGGAGCGACTCACTTCTGTAAATAATTGATTCAGACCCGGCCAGATGTAATCAGCGAATTGAACTTCTACAATAGGTTTACAGCCTGTTGCACTCATTCCAACGGTGCTACCAATGATAAACGCTTCTTGAATAGGTGTGTTGAAAACACGGTTGTCACCAAACAATTGTGCAAGTGTAGCCGCTTCACGAAACACGCCACCCAGGCGATGTCCTACGTCTTGTCCGTATAGCAAACATTCCGGATGTTTCTGCATGAGTTCACGTATCGCATACAAAGCAGCATCCACCATCACGGTTTTGTCTTTTCCTTTTGGTGCACGCACGCCTCTTTCTTCCGTAACCGGGGTAGGAGCAAAGTCGTGGTCAAATAAATCTTCCGGTCTGGGATCCTCCGCTTGCAAGGCTTTTTGATAATCATCAGCCACCTGCTGTTTTGCTTTTTTCTCAATTGTAATTAACTCATCCGGATCAAATTCAGCAGCTAATAATTGATTACGGAATTTTGGATACGGATCTCGTTTTTGTGCTTCCTCCAAATCATCACGGTACCATTCTTTGCGTACGCCGGATGTATGATGATTTAGCAATGGAACTTTTGCGTGAATTAAAAAAGGGCGACGTTCTTTACGAATAATGGCAAGTACTTCTTGTACTGTTTCATAACATTTAAAGAAATCGGTTCCATCAATGGTGCGGGTTTCCAGTCCTTTAAAACCTTTTGCATATTCTGTTGCATCTTGTGCACGAATCTCTCTGGCATGTGCCGAGATGTCCCATTCATTATCCTGCACCACATAGAGGATAGGCATTTTTTTTAGTACAGCCATTTGAAATGCTTCTGAAACCTCCCCCTCTGTGATGCAGGCGTCGCCTAGAGAGCAAACTGCAATAGGATTATCCCCATTGTAATCCGGTAATAAATGTTGTTGTTCTAAATATTGTATTCCCATAGCCACACCTGTTGTAGGTATTGCTTGCATACCTGTTGCGGAGGATTGCATAGGTATTTTGGGCATATCATCTCTGCGTAAGCTGGGATGTGAATAGTAGGTACGCCCAGCTGAAAAAGGGTCATCTCTTTTTGCAAGCAGCTGTAGCATTAACTCATAAGGTTTCATACCGATTCCAAGTAACATGGAATCATCGCGGTAGTAAGCAGAAAGGTAATCCTGGGGTTTTAGTTGCATACTTACGGCAAGCTGAATAGCTTCATGTCCGCGGGAAGTAGCGTGTACATATTTGGCGGTCACTTCCTTGTTCTCTTCATACAACTCGGCCATGGCCTTAGCGGTACACATCAATTCAAAGGCTTTAAGCAAAATGCTTTCAGCTATGGTTGAATCGGTATTTCGCTTTTTGGCGGTCATAGTTAGTGACATAATGTTGCGTATTTAGATATTAAAACAATTAGAAATACTGTAAATAATTACTTAATCGTAATTAAATAATGAATAAATGTATGTCTATATATTTTTAATTCCAAATAAAATCTATAATACCAAATATTATTTTGTGTAGTGTTATACGTAAAAAATTAAAAAAGGTTTGAAGTCTGATTATGCGGTCTCAAAAAAGGATTAGTGTGTTGGTCCATGTTTTTTGAACTTTATGCGCCCGCGAAATCCTCCATCATTTATGAAGTTAAAGAAGACATCATCTTCCATGTGAACGATGTTGTCTGAAAGTGTATACTGTTCCAGCTTTTTCTTTTCTTCAAAATTGATGAAATTTATGTAAAGTGTCTCTTCAGCCAGTGAAAGTTGAAAAACTTCCCATTTGTCCTTTTGCTTAAATTTGCTTGCATAATATCTTCCCTTCAAAAGTTTAAGCTCATCCTTTTTGTTTAGATCAATTAGTATTTCGGAAAAATCTTTATCAAAAATCAAATAATTGTTTTCAATGGATTTCTGTGCCTTTTTATGAGTAACAATTACACGTGCGGTATCTACTTTACTGATGTTGTAATAGGATCGTAAGTGACCTTTATAACCCATTTGTTTTCCTTCCAAATAAACAATACCTGAAATTAATGTCATCGAGTCTTTTTCTTTATAACTGTCTTTATAATAATCAGCACTGTAATATACTTCATTTTTGACTTTGACAGTCGTATCAGCGAAGGAGTAAGTACCTGACAGATCATTGAAATTTTCCAGCTTAGGTCCGGTTAACGGCATAGGTGAGTCGAAATAAATGCTGGAGCAGCTACATAATAACAACAGCGAGCAAAAGACAAGATTTGTTTTCATTTTTTTTGTTTGGGTTATACAAAGCTATTATTATTTGAAGCAGGATCAAAAAGGTTTATCAGAATACTTGTTTATTAGCGCTACCTTTGTAAAAAAAATAGAAATGATTAACACGAAGCAATTTCTGGAGAATCTAAAAATAGCTGCACTTAATAAAATGCAGGAGGCTGTGGTAGCGGCCAGCGGAAATTACGATGACTTGTTAGTGTTATCGCCGACAGGTTCCGGAAAAACTCTGGGTTTCTTATTGAGCATACTACAGCAGATAAATGAACAAAAAACAGGCATTCAGGCCTTGATTATTGTTCCATCGCGGGAATTGGGAATACAAATAGAGCAGGTTTTTAAGCAAATGAAAACAGGTTTAAAAGTAAATTGTTGTTACGGGGGACATTCCACAAAAATTGAAAAGCAAAACCTGGAGCATGCACCCACAGTATTGATTGGGACACCAGGGCGGTTAGCATTTCACATTCGCAATGGATATGTCAATACAGATACAATCCGGATAATCGTATTGGATGAATTTGATAAAGCATTGGAATTTGGTTTTAAAGAAGATATGTCGTTCATTATTTCCTCCTTAAAAAATCTAAAGAAACGAATATTAACTTCCGCCACGAATATGAGCACCATACCTGATTTTACAGGTGTTAAAAATACGACAACTCTTAATTTTCTGACACAAAATAACAAGCCTGTTGCTTTACAGATAAAAACAGTACAGGCGGCAAACGAAGATAAACTGGATGTTTTCATTGGGTTGATCTGTAAATTGGGTGACAGTTCTTCCATAGTATTTTGCAATCACCGGGAGGCCGTTGGTCGCATCAGCACATTGCTCCAGACTAAAAATGTTGAGCACGCTATTTTTCATGGGGGCCTGGAACAAGATGAGCGTGAAAAGACGCTTATTAAATTTAGAAACGGAAGTACACGCTTGCTGATTACTACGGATCTGGCATCGCGAGGCTTAGATATTCCCGAAATAGAAAATGTGATTCATTACCAATTACCGCCCACTGAGGATGTATTTATTCACAGGAATGGTCGAACAGCACGAATGCAAGCTACTGGTACAGCCTATTTATTATTAGGCGAAAAAGAATATGTTCCGGCATTTATAAAAGAAAGGCCTGTAGCAGAAATATTATCAACCAAACGTGTACTTCCTGAAAACCCGTTATGGTGCACGGTTTATATAGCCGCGGGAAAAAAAGACAAAGTCAATAAAATGGATATTGTTGGGTTGTTTCTTCAAAAAGGAAAACTTCAAAAAGAAGAATTGGGGTTAATAGAAGTCTTGGATCATGCTGCATACGCAGCCGTTAACCGAAAGAAAGTAGATTCCCTGCTGAAAGCGATCAAGAATGAGAAGATAAAAAATAAAAGTGTGAAGATTGGAATTGCGTCCTAGTTGTATCTTAATAGTTTATTCTTTTCTTATTTGCCTCCAGAAAGGAAATCAATTGGGGATTATCGTTTTTCTGTTTAAGATCACGAATGAGTTGATCAAATAGTACAAGCGCTTTCTTTCGATCTAAAAAATAATGCATACGTTCAGCGCCCTTCTCATAAATGGTACATTTAAATGTACCAAAATCATTTTTATTCGTCGTCTTATTTCCTTGTGTAGTAGACATAATATAACGTATGCTGTTATAGGACGGTTCTTCAACACTGCACTTATGATGATATCGACCGCCTTCTGCTATCGTATCGTTCTTTTCATCCGTTATTTTAATAGTTGCAATAGGCTTATCAATTTCACCGATATGCTCAATTACAATGGAATTGCTATACTTAAATTGCAAGGAGTAAAGGAGGAGGACCAATCCTGTTAATAGAAGTTTCATATGTTGTTTGATCGGATGCTAACAATTTCCTCCTTTAATAATCTTTCCAGAAAAAATGTTCCGAATGGAACAAACGATAGTAAAAAAGCAAGCGTTGATTTTTTGAATGACCATTTATAACTATAGGCAGCGTGTAGGAGCGTCAAGCCAAATAAAATAAATAATACCCCATGTAGCATTCCAATAATTCTTACCGGTGCTAATATGCCTGCTGCATATTTTAAGGGCATTGCAATGGCAATGAGTAATAAGAAAGAAATCCCTTCGGCTAATCCGATTTTTAAAAAGCGGTTTAATTTCGTTGCCTGCATGATGTCAATGTGATGGTTATAAACAACTGCAAGTTAGGTAAAAAAACAAATGGTTATTTTAAAATGGTGTTCAATTGTAGAGTTTGTTGCCCCATAATCCCCAACTCCTTTTTTTGTCTATCTGTTGAAATGCCCGTAAATACTGAAGAATCATAGTTACAGGTACCCTTTTATTTTTTGGTAGGGTATTTAATATACTATCTGTAAGCAACTAAATTAACTTTTGAATTAAACTTTAAACTTTTAGAACTAATGGGAAATTTACTTTATATTATTGCTGTAGTCCTGGTTATATCTTGGGCAATCGGCTTTTTAGGTTTTCATGCAGGAGGAATTATCCATATCCTTCTGGTAATTGCGGTCATTGCTGTATTATTAAGATTAATACGCGGATCCAGTGTATAATTAAATAATTTGCAAGTGTATAATTGATTAATTTTTATTACGCATGTACAACACATTAAACTTGAAACAGATAAAAAATTGCTTCTTAAGAAGTAAAGGACGGAAATACCTGGTTAAAAATATGCAGGCAATCGATTGGATTTCTGATTCATTAATTTCCGCCGGAGAAAATATTATTAAATCAAGTAGTCAAACAACTAAACACATACGCTCATGAAAAAAATAGCATATAGTTTACTGGCAGGGATTGCCGTAGGAACAATCGTAGGCATTTTGGTTGCTCCTGATAAAGGAAAAAGGACGCAACGCAAACTTTTGAGAAAAGGGAAAGATGCATCAGATGATTTGAAAAATAAATTTGAAGATCTGATTGATTCTATCAAAGATAATCTGGATACAACATCCGATTATATCGACAAGGCACGTAATAAGTATGAAAAGTATATTGAAAACGTTTCCGATTATGCGGAAAAAGCAAAAGAAAAATATGCTTCTTTCAGAAATTAGAATTTGTTTTTAAATGTTTGGACACAATTAAAAATGAAAAGAAAAAGGGTAAGCGCTTTTAGCACTTACCCTTTTGATTTAAATGTATTGATAGCTTTTTTTGTAAATTCTGAAAGTACAAGTCTTCCGCTTATTTCAGCTCGCTCAAGTAAAAGTGTATCCCAATGATCCGTGCCCTTCCATGCGATTTTTTTTATTTCTGCCATTGCTTCCGGATTAGAACCCGCCAATGTTTTTGAAAGGCGATCTATTTCTTTATCCATCTCCGAAACTGTTTTATAAATTTCGGTATACATCCCTCTTTCTTTTGCCCATTGTGCCGTTTGCCATTCTGTAGCATTAATTGCCAGCGCCGTAAATGCGGCAGTTCCAAGTTTTCGCTCAACAGCCGGACCTACTACAAAAGGACCAATTCCAACAGCAAGTTCACTTAATTTTACAGAAGCATGCTCCACCCCAATTGTATAATCGGCTGCACAGGCAATTCCAACACCGCCACCGACAGCTTTTCCCTGAACGCGGGCAATAACAAATTTTGGTGCTTTACGAATGGCATTGATTACCATTGCGAACCCGGAGAAAAATTTCTTTCCGGTTTCTAAATCAGTAATAGAAATAAGTTCATCAAAAGAAGCACCTGCACAAAATGCTTTGTCTCCTTCGCTTTTTAAAACAATTACTTTCGCGTCTGTATTGCTTCCGGCTTTTGTAATTTCTTCCGCCAGTTTTTTCAAAAGCGATCCGGGCATGGAGTTGCTTTGCGGATGAAAAAAGGTAATGGTGGCAATTCCGTTGCTTAGGCTTGATAGTATGTGTCCTTGCATAATGAGTAGATTAATGTAAAACTTAAAAGAGAGGCCTGTTTTTAAATGCTGGTTGCGAATATAATAAAAAAGTGGTGCGGAAATAAAAAAGGACCCTGTGTTGCCACAAGATCCTTTAATAACTAATGTTTAACCTTACTTATAATATTAGTTCTCGCAATAGGCAGGCAATTTACCTTCCTTAATAAGTTGAATGCTTTTTTGTCTGTGCTCTTCAAAATTCCCGAAACACAAAGCATCTAAAACTTCTTCTTTACTCATTTGAGGGCTGTTCAATTGAGATTTAATCTCTTTTTCACAACGCTCAACGTATTTCACAAAGCGCTCAGGCGCCCAGATGTACTGTTTTTTATGCCAGTCAGGTTGACTACGGTCAACTTTAAATTCAGTTGGAAGATCATCATTCAATTTAATATTCGTCTTTACATCCAAGCCTTCAAATTTCTTAGGTAGCAGGCGGTTATCAAAAATCAAAGGACGGCTGATTTTAATAACGTGTTTTTTCTTTTTAACATCTACCATCGCTAATCCTTCAATTGTCAACCCTTTTTTCTTAAGGTGACCATACTTATTCTCGAAACTCTTTAATATCTCAAACATGTCTTTATTAATTTGATGCGATCAAAGTTACAAAATTAAGTTAAGCTTAAAGATATGGAAGAGTAACAGAAGTAAAAATATTCTTCAAACGCTATAAATTTTTAGATAAAAACATGTTTTTGTTCGATAAATATTATCAACAAAAGGTGGGGTATTTTTATCCACAGGTGCCTGTGAATTGCAGTGTTTTTGGTGTAATGTGCTGTAAAATAGCGTGTTGGTAGAGTGTTTGAATTTCGACTTTTTAACAATTTGCCTTAATTCTACCATTTTACACTTTAGCCGGTTCAAAACTCGAGCTTACGGTGCTTTTATTCCTGGTTTTTCTTCTTTACCATTGTCAGAATGGTTGCAATAGCAACCGTTTCCCCGGTTTCATCATATACGTCTACCAACCATTTCACAATTCCCTTGGCAATATCCTCCGGAGTCCGCTTTTCCTGAGCAATTTTCTCTTTACAAGTAAAGCGTACCCCTATTGTAGCTCCCGGGTAAACGGGCTTTACAAAGCGGCATTCATCCAATCCATAATTCAGGAGAACTGGTCCTTTCTTCGCATCCACAAATAAGCCGGCAGCTTTGGATAATACAAAATAACCGTGGGCTACCCGTCCTGTAAATATAGTACCATCCAGGGAAGTCGCATCCATATGCGCATAAAAGTTGTCGCCGCTTACATTTGCAAAATTCACAATATCAGCTTCGCTTACTGTATGCTTGGCTGTAATAATGGTTTCTCCAATTTGAAGTTCTTCAAAATAGCGCTTGAAAGGATGAACATCTGTTTGTATGTATTCACTTCCGTATTGATAATTGTTGGAGATCTTGCTTATCATTGTTGGAGAACCTTGTATGGCGGTGCGTTGCAAATAGTGAAACACGCCGCGTTTACCGCCCATTTCTTCTCCACCTCCCGCGCGTCCTGGCCCACCATGCGTTAGCATCGGCATGGGTGAACCATGTCCTGTACTTTCTTTCGCACAAGCTGCATTTAATACCAGGATACGTCCGTGCATACAGGCGGCACCAATTACAAACTCTTTGGCAATTTTATCATCATTGGTAATAATAGAACATACCAGTGAGCCTTTTCCCATCTTGGCCAACTCTACTGCTTCTTCCGTGGTTTTGTAAGGCATGAGTGTACTTACAGGACCAAAGGCCTCTACATTATGAACATCCGTATTTTCAAAAGGACTTTTATTTAAGAAAAGAATAGGTGGCATAAATGCTCCTTTTTCTTTATCGGCTCCACTCACTTCAAATTGTTTCAGATCGCCATATACTATCTCTTGCGATTTGGATAATTGCAGCACTTTTTCAGCTACTTCTTTCAATTGAGATTTACCAGCCAAGGCTCCCATCTTGATGCCTTCTTTCTGAGGATCGCCGATGGTTACTTGTGACAGCCGTTTTCCAAGAGCCAGTTGTACATCTTCTATTAATTTTTCCGGAACAATAATGCGTCGCACGGCAGTACATTTCTGACCGGCCTTTACGGTTATTTCCCGTTGAACTTCTTTTATAAAAATATCAAACTCTGCACTGCCTGGAGTAACATCCGCTCCAAGTACGCAACAATTCAGTGAATCGGCTTCCAGGTTAAAGGGCACCGACTCGCTTACAAGTCGGGGGTGGGATTTCAGCATCATCCCGGTGCTGGCTGACCCTGTAAACGTAACCACATCCTGGGATTGAACAAAATCCAGTATTCCATTGGCACTTCCACAAATCAATTGCAAAGCACCTACCGGTAAAATGTTGGAGGCTGCAATTTCTTTTACAACTGCTTCTGTCAGAAAAGAAGTAATGGTTGCCGGTTTAACGATGGCGGGTACACCTGCCAGCAGGTTGACTGCAATTTTTTCCAACATGCCCCATACGGGAAAATTAAAAGCATTGATGTGTATGGCAACACCTTCTTTGGGAACACAAATGTGATGACCGATGAATGTCCCATTTTTACTAAGCTTTGCAGCTTCTCCATCCAGGCAAAATGTTTCATCCGGAAACTGACGGCGCAGCGAAGCATACGCAAATAAATTTCCAATTCCCCCTTCAATATCTATCCAGCTGTCGGCACGTGTTGCACCTGTTGCCCAGCTTACTTTATAAAAATTTTCTTTTTTGCTATCCAAGTGAAGAGCAAGTGCCTTCAGCATTCTTCCACGTTCCTGGAAGGTCATCTTGCGTAATGCCGGTCCGCCTGTCTTTCGTGCATAATTCAGCATGTCCGAAAAATCAAGTCCCTTGCTGCTTGCGGTGGCAATCTGTTCTCCCGTTATAGCATTTGATAAAATCTGGCCTTCACCTTCTCCTTCAATCCATTTGCCTGTTGCGTAGTTTTGTAGTTTCATAACCTTTAATTAAAATGTGTTGATTCATTTCCTTCCGGGAGGTCCCAATGGTATCGGGAAACACCTGTTAATTGAACAGGCTTACGCATGTGCGGGCGATCTAATATGTCATCTGAACGATGGGTTAAAAATACAAAAAAAATGTAAAACAAAAGCCGGCAGAAATGCCGGCTTGAAAGAATCAGCTTTTTACAGGAAAGGATATTTATTAAAGTGTATACTATTGCTGTATAGCACTTTCGTATACGTATAATGTTTGATCCGATTTAACTTTAATCCATCCCATTTTTTGAGAAGTATTCATTTTAAAGCCGATGTAGCTGATAACACCATTTGGAAAATCATTACAGCTCAAATTTTGATGAAACATTGAAAAGAATGTTGTATCGCCATGTGTTCCAGTTTCGGTAATGCTGGAAGGGTTTGGCGCCATTAAATTGAAAGTTCCGTTTTTAAATGGATCTGCCTTTTTAATAACTGCTTTTTCCTGAAGTACCGTTAGATAAAAATTGTTTGGAGAGATTTTAATGGAATCAATAGAATTCCTTCTTTCACATGATTTGTAATGATGCGTGTTTGCGGATACCCTTGTACTATCAGGGACATAATATTCCATTTCCGTATTGAAAAAGATTGAATCATTTTGTGTAAAGTAGTGTAATTGTACGTCAGGGTTCAAACAACTAATTTCTATATATTGATAATTTCCCATCCCCAGTGAACCGGCTATTTCATTATTAAATTGTATATCGGGTACAAGATCATGATCTAAATCAAGTTCTAAAATTTGCGGCTGATGGTAGCCCGTTTGCAAACTTTTATTAAGAATTGTTACAGCCATTTTTGATGAATCAGCAATTACTAGTTCATCAGCCATTGGAGTAGGAGTTATTTCTGCTTCCTCTTCTTTCAGTTTTTCTTTTTTGCAGGCACTTACTACACCCAGTAGTAATGTTGCAAATAGTATCCATTTTTTCATGTTGCTTTATGTTAAATTCATTCTAAATATGAGATGAAAACATGCAAAAAAAAAATATATTGTTTGAAAAATGCTTGATTAATTAGGAGCTACCGTTAATTTATAAAACATGACCGTTAATACAGTTTCGCGGCATAAATCAAGATGCTTTTCTATATTTGTTTATTAAAAACACATTCTCACAAATTCATTTCAACCTTTTTTAAATGAAAAAAATTACACGTTTCT
>DASRRA010000469.1:0-23536 GCA_035696085.1 Bacteroidia bacterium
AGTCACCCCTCTCCTTTCTTCAAGGAGAGGGGCTGGGGGAGAGGTGAGCGCGGGCCAGTGAGATTATTCCCTACCTTTACGCTCATGAACACTCCAAAACACACCAACGCCCTCATACACGAAACAAGTCCTTACTTACTACAGCACGCTCATAACCCTGTGAACTGGTTGCCCTGGAATGATGCAACACTTGAAAAAGCAAAACAGGAAAATAAGTTGATGCTCATCAGTATAGGTTACTCGGCTTGCCATTGGTGCCATGTAATGGAACACCAGAGTTTTGAAAATGAAAAAATCGCGCAGATGATGAATGATCATTTCATTTGTATAAAAGTGGATCGGGAGGAACGACCGGATATTGATCAGGTGTACATGATGGCAGTTCAACTGATGACTGGCAGGGGCGGTTGGCCATTGAATTGTTTTACATTACCCGATGGAAGACCGGTGTATGGAGGAACTTATTTTCCGAAAGAACAATGGATAAATATCCTTTTAAATTTAGCGGATTTGTATGCCAATGAAAAAAATAAAATGCTGGAGTATGCGGCGCAACTGACTGAAGGTGTAAAACTAGCAGAGCTCGTAAAAATAAATACCAAACAGGAAACGCTGCTGATGGACCTTTTGCATCAATCCTTTGCTAATTGGAAACCACGTTTTGATCTAATTGAAGGAGGCCCCGATAAAGCTCCGAAATTTCCACTGCCGAATAATTACTTGTTTCTGTTGCGTTATGCTTCAGCAGTGCAAGGTCCGCAACAAGTAGAAGCATGGAAGCACCTGCATCTCACCTTAACAAAGATGGCCTATGGTGGAATATATGATCAGGTAGGAGGAGGATTTTCCCGCTATTCAGTAGATCATTATTGGAAAGTTCCGCACTTTGAAAAAATGTTGTATGACAATGCACAGCTGGTTAGCTTATATAGCGAAGCTTTTCAGGCAACACAAAAACCGCTGTATAAACAAATCGTGTATGAAACACTTGCTTTTGTTGAACGGGAGTTGACTTCACCCGAAGGCTGCTTTTATTCAGCACTGGATGCGGATTCTGAAGGAGAGGAAGGAAAATTTTATATCTGGAAAAAGGAGGACCTACAGGAAATCTTAAAAAATAAATTTGAACTGGCTGCCGACTATTTCAATATAAATGAATATGGTTTATGGGAAGATGAGCACTACATATTGCTAAGAAGAGATGATGATGAAGAGATTGCCGAAAGACATCATTTATCTATAGAGCAATTGCACAAAACCATAAACGAGATAAAGGAGCAATTGCTAACGATACGCGACAAGCGTATACGACCAGGTTTAGACGATAAAACGTTAACCTCCTGGAACGCATTGATGCTGCATGCTTATGTCGATGCTTACAATGCATTTAACGACGAGCACTTTCTGGCGACTGCAGAAAAGAATGCAAGCTTTATTTTAAACAAACAACTTCAAAGAGATAACCGACTTAACCATAGTTACAAAAATGGGAAGTCAACCATCAATGCCTATCTGGAGGATTATAGCTTTTGCATAGAAGCCTTTATAGCGCTGTATGAAGCAACTTTTAAAGAAGAGTATCTGCAGCAGGCCAATCGTTGGTTGAACTATAGCAAAGAACATTTCCTGGATGAAAAAAGTAAGATGTTCTATTTTACATCGAAAGAAGACAGAGCACTAATAAGCCGTAAAATGGAACTGGCTGATAATGTTACACCGGCATCCAATTCAAGTATGGCAAAGGGCATGTTCAAACTGGCCCACCACCTGGATCTTCCCGAATACATTGAACACAGTCGAACCATGTTGAATAATGTTATCCCAGAAATTTTAGGTTACGCGGAAGGGTATAGCAACTGGGCCATGCTACTGTTATATGTCGTACAACCCTTCTATGAGGTCAGCATTGTTGGTAAATCTGTTGATGAAAAAAGGCAATCCTTTAGTAAACATTACCTCCCGAATAAGATCTTTGCAGGGAGTAAAACCGATAGTGCATTGCCTTTATTAAAAGGTAAATATGAAAGAGATAAAACCCTCATCTATATTTGCAGCAATAATACATGCAATGCACCCGTTGATGAGGTTTCAGAAGCCATTCGACAAATTGTAACGAAGTAATAATAAGCAGGCGTGGTAAAATATTTCTTAACAGCCATCTATATAATTGTTTTTTATAATTGCACCGCTCAGGTAATTAATCTGAAGCCGCTTGACATATCACTTGGCTTAATCAATTTCAATACGCAATATATCAAGGAGAACCAGGTAAAGAGCATTGTACTGGATATTGTTGATAAACCGGATGGTTCGGTTATTATTGATAAAGATGCAACGCAAGGATATGAATTTGATTCGCTAGGGAGATTGTCCCGTTACTACTACACCATTCTTAATAAATCCGTAACAAAAGATGTTACCATTCCCCCCATTGTTAAAAGAGGGAAGGTGATTCGTAGTGGTTCAACGGAAGTCGTAACTGAATTTATAAATGACACTATTTTTGTGAATGTATTTTATGACGATAAAAGCAGGATCATTTGTAAACGTGTATGCACAGGCGATTTCTATGACGCGTACTATTATGAGTATAACGAAAACAATCAGCTGAAAAAGGAAATTCATTTTAAGGAAACCAACAGAAGTGAGAATAAAAAAGAATTCCGACTTGGTGTTCAGTCGTTGTTATCCTCTGAAACATTCCAATACACAACCCTTACACCAACACAGGTAAAGAAAAGTTGTTTGAACGATGAAGGAAAGGAATACAAAAAAGTAATCATTAACTACGACTCAAAGGGAAACAAGATTTCGGAGAACTATCAATACATTGTTGGATGGATGTATCAGGAGAGTACATATAAGTACGATTCCAGTAACCGGTTGATAGATAAAGAAACACGCAGCAATGAAAGCGGAGAGTTGAAGCAGCATTCTGTTTATAATTATAGCATTCAGAATACGCTGTTAAGCGAACGAAAATACAAAGGCGATCAATTAATCATGGAAATAAGTTATCTATATGATGAGGCCAATGTGCTTATCAAATCTCAGATTAACAGGGATTTTAAAAATTCATCCATCGGTATTATAAAATACAGTTATACCTTTTATTAAACCTCCGATTTCTTTTTACCAGCCACAAAATCTTTCAGATAGAGCGGTTCAAAATAAGCAACATCTACGAACTGTTTATTGTTAAAAGCATTTTCAGAAAGTGTGACCATGTTTTTGGCCGAAGGGAAAAATTGTTCAATGAACACAGCATTGGCATGAGCAGATAATACGTCTTTACATTTTTCTGCACCATCTCCAAAGAAATAAACTTTTTGTTTTTGGAGCTCGGCTTCAAATGAATGCTCATCAATAATGACCGCAGCAGTTGGAGCAATTAAGTTATGTTTTTTATCAAAAAGGGCGCAATATACTTCCATACGACGGGCATCAATCATGGGGCAGAACAATGCATCTTTATCTCCATGAAGTTGTGCGCATGCATAAGCGCTGTGCTCTAATGTATTGATTGCGATCAATGGTTTATCCAATGCATAACACAAACCTTTAGCAGTGCTTACACCTATTCGCAAGCCTGTATACGATCCTGGGCCTTTACTAATAGCAATGGCATCCACAGCAGTTAAAGAGAGTTTCGCTTTTTGTAAAACCTGCTCAATAAACACGTTAAGATTTTCTGCATGGGTATAATCACCGTTTACTTCTTCAGCAGCAATCAACTGACCGTCCTTTGCAAGTGCTACACTGCAAACAGTTGTAGCTGTTTCTAAATTTAAAATAAGTCCCATTTATTTTTTTGGAAGGGTAAACAATTCAGATTTGTCTACTTTTTTCACAATCATTCCGTCCTTTAATTGTTTAGAGATAGCAGCGTAGGGTCCCGCAATAACTTCATCACCTTCTTTAATACCAGAGATGATCTGGATATAAGTATTATCCTGAATGCCTGTTTTCACTTTTACCTTTTTTGCTTTTCCATTCACTAAAATGAAAACACATTCTTCCAATTTGTTCTCTTCTTCTTTTGCGTCCTTTTTATCTTTATCGTTGTTTACCACCATATCATCACCCTTGGTTTCTTTAATATCTTTTTGTGGAACGTCACTGCTATCACTTCGGGTTGTTACGGATTGAATAGGAATAGAAACGGTGTGCTGTATCTTTTTGGTTTGAATATCCACTGAAGCACTCATACCGGGACGAAATGGAGCGGAAGAGTTACTTAAGTTGGTCAGCTCTTTATACGACTCTTGCAGAATACGAATTTTGACAGTGAAATTAGTTACCTGTTCAGCAGTAACACCAGTTGTATTGGCGGAGTTTGCGATCTCCGTTACGATGCCTTTAAATTTTTTATCCAGGTATGCATCTACTTCAATCAAAGAAGTATCACCATTGTGTACACGAACAATATCATTTTCATTGACATCCACACTTACTTCCATTTCATTCAGGTTAGCCAGGCGCATGATTTCTGTTCCTTCCATTTGTGCGGTTCCAACTACGCGTTCTCCTTTTTCTTTATTAAGTTGAGATACGGTTCCGTTTACAGGAGAGTAAATATTGGTCTTAGCCAAATTATCACTTGCTTCTTTCAACGAAGCCTCCGTACTTTTAACATTGAAGTCGGATGCATTTACACTTTCTTCTGCAGCTTTGATATCTGCTTTTGCACCTTCGTAACTGGCTGTAGAAACATCCATTTCTGATTGAGAAATGGCGCCTTGTTCAAAGAGTTTTTTATTTCGTTTATAAACGGCTTCTACGTTTTGAAAATTAGCTTTGATTTGTTCCAGTCTCGCTCTTGAATTTTGTAAAGAAGCACGGGATCCGTTTAAGGTGGCTTCCATACGGTTTAAATTGGATTCATAAATCAATGGATTTATTTTACATAACAAATCTCCTTTTTTTACAGCATCTCCTTCTTTCACATATAGCTCCACAATTTCACCGGACACATCGGAGCTTATTTTCACTTCAACTTCCGGTTGGATTTTTCCATTTGCTGAAACGGTTTCAATAATGGTTCTTTTCTTTGCAGACTCGGTACTTACTTTTGTAGCGGTGCTTCCAGAAATATTTTTTAATATGATGATGAGCACGATTACAGCGACTCCCGCAACAATCCACCAGATTTTCTTTTTCATTTCTAAAAGATTAAGTGTATGAATTTACAATTTCAAAGGCTTACCCTGATAAAAATCAAGCACTTTGGTTTTAAAGATATATTCGTATTTGGCTTGAAGCAAATCACTTTGCGCCTTTATTAATTTATTCTTGGAATCATTGTAATCATTCGTGTTGACGATCCCTACATTAAATTTTTGTTCAGTATATTTAAAGGACTCGGCAATGGCTTCAACGGCTTTGGTGCTTGCATAATATTTTTTCAACCCTGCATTTGCATCAGCAAGTGCCTGCTGCACATTTTTTTGTATTTGTAATTTAGTGGATTCCATTTGTAGCTCGGAGCTTAACATTTGCATGCGTGCCCTACTGATAGAGGTTTTCACCTGCAAACGATTGAAGATAGGAATGGTTAAATAAAATCCAACCGACTTGTTAATGTTATCGTTGTACTGTGTCATGAACGGGATCACCTGATCAGGAGCAGATATAGAAGGTGATAATACCGTTTCTCCAGTTGATGTCATGTCTCCATTTGGACTATAACCCAAAAGTTCGGGGAATGTTTTATAGCGTTTTGACAATCCGGAGTACCCTGTGCCATAGAATGCGCTTAAAGACAAACGCGGGCTTAATCCACCCCAGGCTACATCCAGACCTTTTTCCGCACTTTTCATATTGTAGTTCGCACTTTTTATTTCAGGTAAAACATCCAATGCAGTCGTGTAAATTTGATTGGCATCGGTTGCGGCTAATAGTGGCTGGCCATCAATATTAATTTCCGGTTTTGTAACTCGTAACCCTTGAGCACTTGGTAGATTCATTAACTGAGCCAGTGCCAAATAGGAAATGTTTAATTGATTTTCCGCATTCGTTAAGTTTAATTCTTCAGTAGCCAGCTGAGCCATAATATCCAGGTAAGATCCTTTTGCTACACTGCCCGCTTCTACTAATTTTTTAGCGCGTTCCGATTGCGCAGTTGTAATCCCGATTTGATTACGTGCATTTTCAACAGCTTCTGTATTATATAAAATCTGTAAATAGGCAGTAGCCACATTTAATGCAATGTCATTTTTCATTTTATCGACATTGTATTTACTTGCCAGATACGTGTAGCGATTTTGATGAATGGTATTAATGGTTTGCAAACCGTTAAACAGTGTAAAATCCGCACTTACGCCCAAGTTTTGAGAAAGCACCTGTTGTTTTGCAAATTGATTGGTATAGCGGTCAATCGTTCTACCGAAGTTGTAGGTATGCGACATGTTCCCATTAATTGCAGGTAACAAAGCGCCCTGACTTTGAACAAGATTGATATCGGCAATCTCGGTATTTACTTCTGATTGTTTGATCTGAATATTATTTTTCAATGCATAGTCAATGCATTGCTCCAGGTTCAATACTTGTTTTGTGATGCCTGCTGTGTCAAGAACCTTGGATTCTTTATTTTGAGCAGTTGAAGCCATAGAAGCTCCCACAAATAAGACAATGAATAAAACCGGAATTTTTGATTTCATGGCAACAAATTTAAAAATAGAATTCCACATATAAGCAATAAAAAAAGGGAATTTGATGGATGTAAAAGTGTAGTTTTGCATAAATAAAGAGCTTGATGGATTTTGTTACAATATTAGGTTTTCTGGCGGCCATTGGCACCACCGTTTCGTTTATACCGCAGGTCATTCATATTATAAAAACACGAGATACCAAAGGCATTTCCTTAAGCATGTACATAATTTTTACAACAGGTGTGTTCTGCTGGCTTTTATATGGTTGTTTTCTGGGATCACTTCCGATTATACTTGCTAATGCTGTTACATTTTTGCTTGCTCTTACCATTTTATTTTTAAAAATAAAATGGGGTTAATCTAATCCATATTACCTGTTAAATATTACATAATTAAGCATCTGCATACTCCCAGGCTGATTTATACGCCATGATGTGCTCAGTATAATCTAAAAACTCCTTGTAAAAAGGATGATTACCCAAGGTAGCACTGTCACCAATTACAACAAGTTTCTTCTTTGCCCGCGTTAGTGCCACATTCATCCGGCGTATATCATTTAAAAATCCAATCTCCATTTTTTCATTGCTTCTGACCAGGCTGATGTAAATAATATCCTTCTCCTGGCCTTGAAAACCATCCACTGTTTTTACGGCAATTTGAGTAGCATATGGTTTTAATTCTTCATCCTCTTCAATCAGTCGTGTCAGGTATTGCACTTGTTCTTTATAGGGCGAAATAACGCCTATGCGAACGGGTTTAGTATTGGGCACAAATGAATATTGCTGCAACACTAATTTTAAGTGTTTTAGTAAAAGCTGCGCCTCCTCCGGATTAGCGATACTCAAACTTTCCGGGTTCATAATTTCAGTATACCCGCATCCTGCTGTATCAATAAATTCAACCGGAACATTTAATAAGTAATGAGCCGGATCAGCGCTTAACAAATGCGATTTTACGGATGCATCAGCTTTCAATTCATTTTGATAAAACTTTTTACTGGAATAATTCATGATCCATTCATGCATACGATATTGTGTATTCAACATCACTGAGATACCGGGTAAGTGCATGCAATGCTCAAATAGCGTTTCTTTTAATCCTTCGTCTTCTGCCTTTTTCGACTTCACAGTTGGAGGTAATTGAAAATGGTCACCTGCAAAAATAACTCTGTTGCTGCGTGTGATTGGAATCCAGCACATGGGCTCCAATGCCTGAGCTGCTTCATCAATAAATACTGTAGAAAATTGTCGGTTACGCATCATCCTTCCGGAAGAAATAACCGGTGTGCAGGCAATCACTTGTGATTTATCAAACAGATCCTGCACGATGTAATCTTCGAGTGCACGTGCATCTTTCATGATTTTTTTTGCCTCAGTATAAAATAACTGGCGTTGTTCCCGTTCTTCTCTTCCAAATGTGCGCTTGTATTTTCCGGCCATTCGAAAATATTCATCTGCTGTTTTGCGATAGTTTTTAATTTCCTTGTACGACTCATGCAAGGCCATTTTAGAGTCAAGCGTATTCGAAATTACTTCTTCCGAAATACGTGCAGGATTTCCCAAACGCAATACTTGTACACCTTCTCTATGTAATTTTTCCGTCAGTAAATCCACTGCGGTATTACTGGAGCTGCACACCAACACCTGAAGTTCTGCTTTCAAAGTCTGACGAATGGCTTGCACCAGTGTGGTTGTTTTACCAGTACCAGGAGGACCATGAATAATGGCAATATCTTTTGCAGTCAAAATTTTTTGTACCGCTTCCTGTTGCGATGCATTTAGTCCTTCAACGGGAGCAATTGTTTTTGACTTATCAAATACAGGTGGTTTAAGTCCGTACAATACATCACGAATGTGTGCCAGTCGGTCATTCGAAGCTTCAATCACTTTTTCCATCGCGATATCCATTTCTTTATAACTGGTTTCGTCAAAAAGAAGATTGATACCCAGCTTACCATCATCGCACCAATCGGGCAATTCATCAATGGTCAAAGACAAGCGAATTTTGTTCGGCCCGATTACTTTTACCGTTCCATTGATGTGCTCCACATCTTGGTGGTTATTTGAAAACAACGCAGCCATTTTTCCACCTGAGAATAAATGCGGCTCATTGTGATTGGTGGTGCGTTCAATATCAATAGAAAGGTATTCCCCCAGGCCAATCTCTGTATTGGTGATGACTACAGGGTACCAGGTCACCCCATTGGCTTTGCGATGATTGATATTGTTACGCGAAAAATGTTCTTTGTACTGATTAAAATCCTCATCTCGTTCTATCTTTAACAATTTTCGCAAATGGATTAAGCGATCAAGTGCTTCCTTCATACTGATATTAAGTTGCGGTTATTAAAGATGAATATACTATTTTAATCATTACCTATGAGGAAGGTTTATTTGGATCGTTCAGCTTGGGAACTTTTATTTGATCACCTTTCTTTAGTCCTTCAACAATTTCAATATTGATACCGTCAGACAAGCCGGTTTTCACGTATTGTTTATTGTATACGTTCTTGCTGGTTTCTACTTCCACAAATGCTTTTTCTTTTTCAAACTGCAGCACACTTTCCGGAATAGAAAATGCTTTTTCTTTTTTAGCCAAAATAATATCCGCATTAGCGCTATACCCTGCACGTAAAAAAGTACCGTTGGTTTTATCCAAAGCTGCGCGTATCAAAAATTGAATCGCACCATTTTCTGTAACACCTTTTGGAGCAATGTATTCCAGCTTAGCAGAGAAGCTTTCTTTATCAATAGCACCAATAGTTAACACGAGATTCATCCCTTGTTGAATTTTCCCAACCTCACTTTCATCTACTTTTCCTTCAAAAATCATTTCACCCATATTCGCAACGGAAGCGATAGTGGTCCCTTCATTAAAAGTATTGCTTTCAATCACATTACTTCCTTCTTTGTTGGGTACATCCAGGATCATCCCGGTAATGGTGGAACGTATTAAGGTATTAGTAGCGGTGCCAGCGGACTTTGTTACTCCTTCTTTTATCAGTTGCTCATTATTTTCGGCGGCATCTAATTCTTCTTTTGAGCTTTTTAATTTCAGCTCATAGGGTTGAAATTCGGCTTTTGCAATTACATTTCCTTTGAATAATTGTTCCCCTCTTTCATAGTCAACCTTTGCATTGTCGTAATTGATTCGTGCTTGTCTTACCCTGTTTTCGGCATTTGCCAGGTTTAGCATATTCGGAATAATTTTAATACGCGCAATCACATCACCTTGCTTTACTTGTTGCCCTGCAACAATAAATAACTTTTCAATGATACCAGATACCTGTGATTTGATATTGACTTCACGTCGTGGAATAATACTTCCGGTTGCCACGGTCTTTTTTACAATGGTTGTATCAAATGGCGTTACATGTTCATATACCACAGGCGTTTGTTTTGATTTTGTATAAAAGAAATAAATGGTCCAAACAAAACCACCAATTAAAATAAGGATTAATAAATACCTGAAAATTTTACCGATCATATATAGTGTTGTTTAAAATTATTCTGCTCTTAATGCTTCTACAGGGTTAACGGAAACTGCTCTCAATGCAGGAATAAGACCTGCTATAGCGCCTGATAGTATAAGTACTGTTAAGGATTGAAAGATGACGGATAAATCAACAGTAGGATTTTTGAACATAGCACCACCTTCACCTAATGCTGAATTTAATCCTTCTAATAAGCCCAAACCAATCAGCAACCCGATATATCCTGCAATGATGGTTAGAAAAACAGATTCCATAATAATCTGTAAAACTACACCCAATGGTTCAGCGCCCAATGCACGCTTCACACCAATTTCACGTGTTCGTTCTTTTACAATAATGAGCATGATATTGCTGATACCGATAACACCTGCTATCAACGTTCCAATACCTACAAACCAAACAAGACTGTTAATACCGATAAAAAGCCCGTTCATTTTTTTATAATCAGCACCCGTGTTCCAATGCCCAACAGCCATATCATCATCCGGAGCTATTTTATGACGTTCTTTCAAAACAGCAATAGCTATCTTTTCAGCGTCTTCAGCAGGGATGCTCGCTTTCGCGCAGATCGCAAACCAACCTACGACATCTCCATAATTAAATGCATTTTGAAAAGTAGAAAAAGGTGTCATGATTTTTTCTGCATCTTCACGCGCACGGTCTCCGCTTCCAAATGGAATGGTACACCCAACAACTTTAAAATAAACTCCATTGATACGAATGTACTTTCCAATAGGGTTTTCATCTTTTTCAAATAATGATTCTTTTACACGTGTTCCAATCACACATATTTTTCTTTTTTCTTTGATGTCGTTTTCATTTATAAAACGTCCGGCGTCCATATTTACATAAATGACATTTGCAATATTTGGATACACACCGAATACACCGAAACTTCCGGTCTTTAATCCTCTAACAACAGTAGCTCCCTGGTCATGCCCGCCCAATTGATTTTGAGGAGAGACAATAGCAAGCTCTTTAACATTATTAAGTGCTATCGCATCACCATTATTGAAATTATAATTTCTGCCCGGCTGCATTCCTTTATAAGCCTTATTGGTTTTTTGTGCCCAGGCAAAAAAACTATTCGTAGCCTGCCCGCTAAAATTTTGCATGATGCCGTTTCTTAAGCCATTGCCCGCACCCAGCATAATCACCAACATAAAAATTCCCCAACCAACACCTAGGCAGGTGAGGAAGGTACGTAGTCTGTTTTTTCGGATAGTGGCAAAAATTTCCTGCCAATTGTCTCTGTCGAACATGGTGCTGGATTTTTTATTCTGTTCTTAAAGCTTCTATGGGTTCTACTTTTGCAGCTCGTATAGCAGGGAATAAACCCGCGAGTGCACCAGCAATTATAATCAACACGGTTGCCGAAACAGCAACACGTAAATCAACTTCTGGTCGATGAAAAAATTCACCTTCTATATTAAATACATTTAATAATTCAAGAACACCTACACCCAGCATCAAACCTATATATCCGGCAAAACTGGTAATGAAGATAGCCTCCTGAACAATCAGCATAACGATGGAAACAGGTGAAGCACCAATTGCTTTACGAATTCCAATTTCTTTGGTGCGTTCTTTTACAATGATCATCATGATATTACTAACACCTACAACACCGGCAATAAGTGTGAAAATTCCTATGATCCAGGTGAACAGTTCTATACCTGAAAACAAGCTCATCACATTTTCAAATTCCTTAGACCAGTTTGCAACATGTATGGCATTCATATCATTTGGACTGAAATGATATTTAGCAGCCAATACTGAACGCGCTTGCTGAACAATCTCATCACTTGAATACTTACTGTTAGCTTTAATACTTGTCCAGATATGATTAATATAATTTTTACCATTAAATGCTTTTTGTGAAGTAGACAGGGGAATGTATAAACGATCATTATCCCAGGCAGCCGGATCTTTAAATATACCTACTACTTTAAATGGAATGCCATCAATATCGATGAACTTATCAATCGGATCTTCTTTCGGAAACAATACGGTTTGCACAGGTATACCGATAACACATGCCTTTCTGCTTTCTTCCTGGTCAATTTTATTAATGAAACGTCCTTTGATAATGTCGCAATTTTCCAGTTTTTGATGATCCGGAATGCAAGAACGCACTACAAATCCACCATGTAAATTTTTATAGCTGAGCACCCGTTGTCTTACGTTACCATCATAAATAGCGCTGGTGTATTCCATATCCGCTACTTTATTATGAATCATTTCATAATCTTCATTTGTCAAATGTATTTGCCTGCCCGGTTTAAAACCATTGTAAGCAATAGTGGTTTGGCCTTCTCCAATATCAAAGCTTCTCATCGCATCGCGCCTAAATGAATCTTCGGCGCTGTTGCGCAATGCTTTTCCACAACCTAAAAGAATGATCAATACAAATATTCCCCAGGCTACACTGAATGCTGTAAGGAACGTTCTCAATTTATTTTTCCTGATGGTTCCGAGAATCTCCTGCCATTTATCTCTGTCAAACATGGATAGGTTGTTTATCGTGAATAATCAAACCATCTTTCAAACGAATCACACGATCCGTCATTTTACTAATGTCATCCTCATGTGTAACAATCACAAGTGTCATCCCTTGCTTATGAACCTCTTTAAAAATATCCATTACTTCCAATGATGTTTTGGAATCAAGTGCACCGGTTGGTTCATCTGCAAAAATAACTTTAGGTTTAGAGATCAATGCGCGTGCAATTGCTACACGCTGTTTCTGCCCTCCGCTCATTTCACTGGGTAGATGATTGGCCCAGTCTTTTAGTCCAACTCTATCTAAATACTCTAGTGCAAGTTTGTTTCGTTCTTTGCGACTAACTTTTTGATAATATAATGGTAATGCAACATTTTCTGCTGCATTTTTAAATGCTAATAAATTGAATGATTGAAAAACAAAACCTAAAAATTGATTACGAAGCTGAGCAGCTTTTGCCTGGGAAAGGTTGCGAATTAAAATATTGTTGAGATGGTATTCACCGTGATCATAATTATCAAGCAGGCCAAGAATATTTAGAAGTGTAGATTTACCTGATCCGGAAGAGCCCATAATCGATACAAGTTCTCCCTCTTTTATATGCATATCGATACCTTTAAGGACATGCATTTTATTCTTTCCTATCGAATACGATTTGTTGATTTGTTTTAAGCGGATCATGTATGCTGAATTATGGTATAAAGTTAATTCAAAAAAAAGGGATCATACCTACCGTTAATACAGCGAAAAGAACCGATGGTCAAAATTCTACTTCGTCTCCTTTTTTCATCCTTCACTGTAGTTCCGGATGACGAAGCAAGGAGAGGCCAGGTTAGGTCCTACGGCCCGTCAACTCTTACCCCTTCTTTATTCATGTAATACTCCTGACCATCTAACATTACCTTTGCTTTACCTCTTTCAAAAGGACCTATTAATGAAAAGGTAGGTTTAATGATTTCTCTTCCTGTTTTATCATAAAGCCCCCATTTATGCCCCATTCGAACACGTCCAAAGCCATCGTAAAAATTTTCGGCTTCCATGTATTTAATTGGGATAATGATGGCACCGGTTGTATCAATGTATCCCCATTTTTTATTTAATCGAACACGCGCTAGTCCATCACAAAAATTGCCATGCAATTCATATTTCGTAAAAAGCCTTTTGTACCGTTCATTCGGATCATTTTGTCCGGGTATTTCTGAAGCTTTCTTACTTTTCTCTTTTTCCTTCACTTTCTGGGAATAGCCCATTAGAAAGCAAGAAGAAAAAATACATACGAACGTAAGTCGTTTTGTAAACTGTGCAATTGATTTCATTTGCGCGTGGGGTAGACGGTTGTTAAATGTAAAAGTTACAGCAAAATTAAAAATAAAAGACCTGAAGTTGTAACGCTTCAGGTTTTTGTTTTAGTACGCTAAATTCGGGCCGAGCCAGCGTTCAATTGTTTCAAGCGGTTCTTTTTTGCGAATTGCATATTCTTCCACCTGGTCTTTTGTTATTTTACCAATACCAAAATAGTGGGATTGAGGATGAGAAAAATACAAACCGCTTACCGCAGCAGTAGGCACCATGGCCATACTCTCCGTAAGGAAAATGCCGGTACTTTTTTCTGCATCTAACAACTTAAACAGCGTAGGTTTTTCTGTATGATCCGGTTGAGCAGGATATCCAGGTGCGGGGCGAATACCTGCATATTCTTCTTTAATAAGTTCTTCATTGCTAAATGTTTCATCAGCTGCATAACCCCAGAATTCCTTACGTACACGTTTGTGCATTAACTCTGCAAATGCTTCCGCCAAACGATCGGCCAATGCTTTTAACATGATGGCGGAATAATCGTCGTGTTCTTTTTCAAAACGCGCCACGTGCTCATCAATACCAATTCCGGTAGTCAAAGCGAACCCTCCAATATAATCTTGCCCGCTTGATTTAGGCGAAACAAAATCGGAGAGTGCCACATTGTATTGTCCCGATGGTTTTTTAGACTGCTGGCGAATAGTATGAAAAACCGTTTTTACACTGGTTCTGCTTTCATCTTCGTATACTTCAATATCATCTGTACTGGTCGCATTAGCCGGGTAGATACCAATAACCGCATTTGCTTTCAACCATTTTTCGTCAATGATTTTTTTCAGCATGTTTTGCGCATCACCAAATAATTTGCGTGCTTCTTCACCTCTCACCGGATCTTTCAAAATTTTAGGATAAGAACCTTTCATTTCCCAACTGATAAAAAACGGCGTCCAGTCAATAAAATCAACTAACTCCTGAAGCGGGTAATCTGTAAATACTTTATTTCCGATAAAAGTTGGTTTTGCAATTTTATTGGCTTTCCAATCAATTGGAAATTTATTTGCTCTTGCTTCTTCAATCGAAATAAATTTATTTTGAGATTGTGCATTCTTATTTTGTTCGCGTACGCGATCATAATCCTTTTGCACTTCCTTCATGAAGTCATCACGCAAGTCATCAGAAATTAAGCTGCTTGCAACTGGGACGGACTTACTCGCATCATTCACATGCACCACGGCACCCGAATAATTTTGCGCAATTTTAACAGCAGTGTGTACTTTAGAAGTAGTGGCACCTCCAATCAATAAAGGTGTTTTAAAACCAAGGCGCTCCATTTCTTTTGCCACATGTACCATTTCATCCAGTGATGGCGTAATCAATCCACTTAATCCGATAACATCCACATTGTGATGACGTGCCTGTTCCAAAATACGATCACACGAAACCATCACACCCAGGTCAATGATTTCATAATTGTTACAAGCCAATACAACACCCACAATATTTTTTCCGATATCGTGTACATCGCCTTTCACCGTGGCCATTAAAATTTTACCCGCATTTTGACGACCATCTCCTACAATACCTGCCAATCGGTTGGCTTCTTTTTCTTCCTGTAAATAAGGCTCAAGATAAGCGACCGCTTTTTTCATAACACGCGCACTCTTTACCACTTGTGGTAAAAACATTTTTCCACTGCCAAATAAATCTCCCACTACATTCATTCCAGCCATTAAGGGGCCTTCGATCACATTCAATGGTCTGCCTAATTTTACACGAGCTTCTTCTGTATCCGCATCAATATAATCAACAAGACCTTTAACAAGTGCATAACTCAAGCGCTCTTCAACCGTGCCTTTTCGCCACTCTTCATCTTTTGCTGTTTTTTCTTTTGTTACACCTTTTAATGATTCGGCATAATCAACTAATCGCTCTGTTGCATCGTCTCTTCGATTCAAGAGTACATCTTCCACATACTCCAATAATGTTTTGTCGATGTCATCATACATTTGCAATTGTGCAGGATTCACGATGCCCATATCCATTCCTGCCTTCACGGCATGATATAAGAAAGCTCCATGAATGGCTTCACGAACATGATCATTTCCACGGAAGGAAAACGATACGTTACTTACACCGCCACTTACCTTAGCGTATGGAAGGTTCTCCTTGATCCATTTGGTGGAGTTGAAAAAGTCAAGTGCATTCAAGCGATGCTCTTCCATTCCGGTAGCAACCGGGAAAATGTTGGGGTCGAAAATAATATCCTCCGGTGGAAATTTTACTTTTTCAACCATGATATCATAAGCGCGTTTACAAATTTCTTTTCTGCGTTCCAGTGTATCTGCTTGTCCTACTTCATCAAACGCCATCACGATGACAGCAGCGCCGTATTGTTTAATTTTATGCGCTTGTTCAATAAATTTTTCTTCTCCTTCTTTTAAAGAAATGGAGTTCACGATTGCTTTTCCCTGAACACATTTTAAACCTGCTTCAATCACGCTCCATTTACTGGAATCAATCATGATGGGTACACGACAAATATCCGGTTCGGATGCAACAAGGTTTAGGAATTTAGTCATACAGGCTTCGCTGTCCAACATCCCTTCATCCATGTTCACATCAATCACCAATGCACCTCCATCCACCTGATCACGTGCTATGCTTAAGGCTTCTTCGTATTTTTCTTCTTTGATGAGTCGAAGAAATTTTTTCGAACCGGTTACATTCGTACGCTCTCCTACGTTTAGGAAATTACTTTCCGGTGTTAAGGTATAGGGCTCCAATCCGCTTAAATGCATTAAATGATCAGGAGCAGCGCGTTTGCGGGGCTTTACATTTTTTGCCAATTCGGCAATGCGGCGAATGTGATCTGGTGTTGTCCCACAACAACCGCCAACAATATTTATAAAACCGGCAACCAAAAAGTCTTCAATCTGATGCCCCATGGTATGCGCATCTTCATCGTATTCTCCAAACTGGTTAGGTAATCCGGCATTAGGATAAGCACTGACATAGAAGGGTGATTTATTGGAAAGCTCCTCTAAATAAGGGCGCATGTCTTTTGCACCCAATGCACAATTAAGTCCCACACTCAATAAATCAACGTGGGAAACAGAATTTAAAAAGGCTTCCGTTGTTTGTCCGGAGAGTGTACGCCCGCTGGCATCTGTAATTGTTCCGGAAACCATGATAGGGAAGGTACGGTTGATTGTTTCGCAATACGTTTGAATGGCAAAAAGCGCAGCCTTTGCATTCAATGTATCAAAAATCGTTTCGATGAGCAATACATCAGCACCTCCATCAATTAATCCTTTTACTTGTTCAGTATACGCAGTAACCATTTCATCAAATGTAACTGCTCGAAAGCCGGGATCATTTACATTGGGTGAAAGTGATAAAGTACGGTTGGTGGGTCCTATGGCTCCTGCAACAAATTTTGGTACATGTGAAAACTCAGGGAACTCTCTGTAAAATTCCTGGATGGCCTCTTTAGCAACTTTTGCGGAAGCATAATTCAATTCATAGGCAAGCGACTCCATTTCATAGTCGGCCATAGCAATAGTAGTCGCACTAAATGTATTGGTTTCAATAATATCAGCACCTGCTTTCAAATATTCCTTATGAATCGTTCGGATAATATGGGGTTGTGTAATGGAAAGCAAATCGTTATTTCCTTTCAAATCTTTGTGCCAATCTTCAAAACGTTTTCCGCGGTAATCTTTTTCCTCTAATTTGTATTGCTGGATCATCGTACCCATTGCACCATCAATGATGAGTATGCGTTTTTCCAGTTCTTCTCTTATACTTGCCATATACTTACTTCTACTTATTTTTAGTTTTAAAATATTGTGCGGGATCTGCTTATCAAGAGCAAAAAAAAATCTCCTCAGACGGTCGTCAGAGGAGATATATTTGTTGAAAGTGATGATTCAAAAAAATATTAATCTGACTTATCTGCTCTTACATTTTGTAAGTACAAGATTTAGCACCTTCTCCCTAAATTTCGTTAGAGGGGTTGCTAAGGTTTCATAGGGCAAGTCCCTCCACCTTTCTTGATAAGTGAATACAAACAATGTTTGTATAATCCCGTTATCGGGTTTTAAAGAACTGGTGCAAAGATAGAGAAAAACTACATAGGTTTCACATCAAAATCTAAAATTAAATGATGACTGGGAGCTGTAAAAGGGGAGAGAATAAATAAAAAGCCCAATCGTAAGGATTGGGCTTTTTTGTTAAAAAGAAGGACATTTTTGAACGTTCTTCCTGGAGGTTCTTTGTTTATCGCTTTTAAAAATATGCTTGATTTTGGCTTTACGTGCAGCTTTTTTTATCTTTTTGTCACGTTTTTCTTTTGCCTCATTAGCCACATTTTCTTTGGTATCGTCAGCTGTTGCTGCTTCATCTTTGCTTTCCTTGGTTTCAGCAACTTTTTCTTCTTTCTTCTCCGGGGTAGCCTCCGCAGTTTCTTCCGGTGGAGCAGCCTGTTGTACAATTACAGCTTCTTTCTTTGTTTCCGGTGCTTTCACAGGGCCTTGTCTTCTTGCTGTTGCCGTTTGATTGTTGCGCTTTGTTTCAGCGTCTCTGTCTTCCTGTGCCTTTTTTAAATCAGGTAAAGCACTGGTTTTATAAACAATGGGTTGTTCACGAACATCTTTTCGTTGTGGCTTATGTGTACGCATGTACTGAAAAATACCCGCTTTATTGCTGGTATTCTTTTTACCAAATGTAGGGCAATCTGTAGACCCGTTAACAGGTTGTTCCTGGCCAAATAAAACGATCGGGCAAAGCAACAGGAAGAAAAGATAGGCTCTCATGTGTGTTAATTTTTAGTGCATAACGCAAGGAATATACCATTTAGTATAGGCCGTTTCGCACGCCATTCTTTCAAAGATAAAGAATTAATTGAATACGTTGGTTAATAAAGCAGAAGCAGTTTAAAATTTATATAAATTGCAGCAATAAATAGTTGACCGTGTACCCAATAACCAGCTTTAGTAAAAAAACCGATACGATTCTATTTTATTCGTTCCTACTATTGATCATATTAAATATGATCAATAGAATCATTGTTCTTGAAAAATTTGGATTTGAATATACCGATGCAGATCAGGTGATGATGTGGATTGGGACTTCTGATTTTTATAAGCTGGAGTTTTATGAACCAGCCTATTACGGGCAGGATTATAACACCATGATGGAAGCATTGTTAGCGGCTCCATTTTTTAAGTGCGTTTCCCCGGCCTATTTACTGCCAATTGTATCAAGTATACTAGCGCTTTTACCATATTTTATTTTTGCCATTGTTTGTTACCGTAAGCAATTAAAAGTGCAGGCTTTGTTTATTCTGGCTATGCCCTTAATCCTCCCGCCGGAGCATGATTTTATTACTTCTATGGCAAGAGGTTTTGTAACAGGCCTCTTTTTTTCCGTATTAGGAAGCCTGTATATATATCACCAGGAAAAGAAATGGAGCTTTTTCTTTTTCTCTTTTTTAAGTATAACAGGGCTCGCATTAAATCCCAATGGTATTCTGCTTACTGTTCCTTGTGGATTGTTCTTGTTGTATGAAAATTACAAGAACAAATCATTTTATATACAAGCTACTCTGGGAGCTTTGTTAGGCGCCATTTATCCCTTGTACATATCCTATTTCTATAGGCAATACCCAAACTATTTGGTGCATGAATTATGGAAATTACGGTTTATGGTTGACAATTTAATGGTTGGATTCTCGGATTTGAATAACAACTTTGGGGGCATTTCGCCAGTGTTCTGGTATCACAGCACCGTTATAATTTTACTATTTATTACTATTCCTGTTATCTTCTTTATTCAAAAACAGCGTGTATGGGGTTTCATATCTATCATAACTATTGTATTTACGATGTTAACGCTTGGTATAAATAAAGTATATGATGGAGACGGCTCTGTTTTTTTGCCCTGTTCCAGGATGTATTTAGCTATACCGTATGTGATCTTGTTATGGACGACCTTTATGCGTATAGAAAAATGGAAGTTACCGGTTATCCTCACTGTAGGAATAGCCTGTTGCTCTTTTATTCAGAAAACGATAACGATTGATGATGCGGTGGAGGAAGCGGCAATACCTCCACCGCACTCGCTTTTAACGGCTTACAAAGTGCCCGTTTTAAACGAAATGTGTGAACGCATAAAGGAACAAAAAAATAAATTTGATGTTAAGCTCATTATTGTTGCCAGACACTGGGCAGATAAATACATCAGTTACGGATGCACAACCTGCGATACAGAAATTCCATTAACCTTGTCACCGTCTAATGATAGAAGAACATTCAGGCTCATCCAGGAAAAGGATAATGTATATTCTACCATACTCCTGATTGATGAAAACGATCTAATAGAAAAAGAAGCAGGTGCTCCGGGTAAACAACCTATTAAATTAGTGCCTTTGGGTAATCATCTGTTCTTACTTCAAAACAATTCCTTAACAGTGCTGCAATTAATTAAAAGGCTTAAAATAGAATTAAGAACGTTTTAAGTTAATACTTTCGTTCAAAAATATCGGCTGACGGTTGTAGGAAATTAACAAGTAATGCGTTACTTTGCCCTAACACTAAACCTAAAAATAGCATGGATAGAAAACTTACCTTTTTATTTTGCCTAATGGCATTTGTAGGCAGTATGTCGGCGCAAAGCCCTCAAGTGGATACCCTGAATGTGAACTATTATGAAAATTTTCCATATGCCTATACGGAAAATGGTGCATTAAAAGGTATTGAAGTAGATATCATTAAGAAGTATGTGGAGTGGTTAAAACTTGAGAAAAACATCAACACAGTTGTTAATTATAAACCCTACAAAGAGTTTAGCGAATTCTACAATGCAATTAAAAAAGGAGGAGCTAAAAGTATTGGTTTAGGATCTGTTACCATTACAGATGAAAGAACAAAAGAAGTCGCGTTTTCTCCGGCTTATCTGCGTAACATTGCTGTATTGATTACAAGTGGTACGGTTCCATCCATAAAAAAATTAACTGCTGAAGAAATAGCTACTGTATTTGGACCAATGAATGCATTGGCAGTGAACGAATCAAGCCATCTTAAGTACATGAATGCAATCAAATCGGCTTATCTACCAGCCATGCAAATCAAAGGCACTGAAACACAAACCAGCATTTTGGATCAAATAGCAAAGGATGGAAAATCCTATGGATATGTTGATATCGTGGCTTTTTGGGCATATATCAAAAAGAATAAAAAGACTTATTTGAAAATTCAAAAATCATTTAATGAACCACAGGAAGAGTTAGGCTTTGTAATGCCATTCGGCGCTTCTCATTTTTCTTCTTTAAATGAATTCTTTGAAAGCGGTTTTGGTTTCACATCAACGAAAGTATACCATGAGATTTTGCAAAAATACTTAGGATATGAAGTATTGGAAACATTGGAATTAAAATAAGCAAACAAAGCAATAAAAGAAAAGCCGATCAATTTGATCGGCTTTTCTTTTATACAAGTACTGTCTACTTACTAATAGGAACATTTTCATTGAACTCAACCGGTACACTTTTTTTGTAAAAAAATTTACCGACCAATAAATTTCCTTTCAAACCCACTTTCACATTTTTGCTGGTAGCGATGCTTATGAGCTGAGGCAAATCCGTTAAACTAAGTTTTGAAAAATCGGATTTTACTTTAAAGGTATAAATCTCTTCCGAATTGCTTTTGATTTTTACATTGTCCGTAAGATGCGCAACACCGGCATTCAAACCGTTTATAGAAACATCCAAATCGGATTTATAAACGGTGAATGAAGTGTTGTTTGGGTTTTTTATTTTTGCCGAAATTTCAGCTTCTGCACCTTGTTGTGATAGGTTAATCATTTTCACGTTTTCAATTCCACTGAATTGAACTTCCTGAAAATCACTGGCACAAGAAGTAAGTAAACAAACAGCAACAAAAAAATAAACTAATTTTTTAAAGACGGATATCAACTTCATATGATTGTTTTACCTTAAAACGTTGCTCTAAAATCTTTATTTGCTTAGTTCTGCATAATTCTGAAAGAAATAAGGAATGGTCTCAATCCCCTTTAAATAATTGAACACACCATAGTGCTCATTTGGAGAGTGAATCGCATCTGAATCCAAACCAAAGCCCATTAATACGGAGTCCAATCCAAGTTCCGATTTAAACATGGCTACAATTGGAATACTACCACCTGTACGGACAGGGATAGGTTTTTTACCGAATGTTTTTTCCATCGCCATACTAGCTGCTTTATAAGCAACAGAAGTGCTTGGTGTCACCACAGGCTCCCCTCCATGATGAGGTGTTACTTTTACTTTAACCGATTTTGGTGCAATGCTTTTGAAATAATCGCTAAACAACTTCGTAATTTTATCACTGGTTTGATTAGGAACCAAACGCATGGAGATTTTTGCATACGCTTTGGACGCAATTACTGTTTTTGCCCCTTCACCAGTATAACCACCCCAAATGCCGTTTACATCTAATGTAGGACGAATGGAAACGCGTTCATTGGTTGTATAACCATCCTCTCCGTGAATATCAGAAAGGTCAAGTGCTTTTTTATATTCATCCAAGCTGAAAGGTGCTTTTGCCATTTCACCGCGCTCGTTAGTACTGACAACTTCCACATCATCATAAAAACCAGGAATGTTGATATGGTTTTTATCATCTTTCATTTTGGTAATCATCTCACATAAGATATTGATAGGATTAGCTACTGCACCACCATATAAACCGGAGTGTAAATCGCGGTTAGGGCCGGTTACTTCCACTTCTACATAACTCAATCCTCTCAAACCTACTGTAATACTAGGGATATCATTGGCAATGATACCTGTATCAGAGATCAGGATGACATCGGCTTTTAATTTAGCTTTGTTTTGTTTTACAAATATGCCAAGGTTGGTGGAGCCCACTTCTTCTTCACCTTCAATCATAAACTTAACATTGCAGGGAAGCGTATTGGTTTTCATCATGTATTCAAATGCTTTGACGTGCATATACATTTGCCCTTTATCATCGCAAGCACCTCGCGCATAAATTTTACCGTCTTTAATAACTGGTTCAAACGGTCCGGATGTCCACAGTTCCAAAGGATCAGCCGGCTGAACATCATAGTGTCCATACATTAAAACAGTTGGTAATTTTGGGTCAATTATTTTCTCAGCATAAACGATGGGATATCCCGCAGTTGGACATATTTCCACATTATCAGCACCCGCTGCAATCAGTTTTTCCTTAACAGCCTCTGCTGTTTTGATCACGTCATTTTTATACTTGGGATCAGCACTGATAGAAGGGATTCTTAAAAGGTCAAAAAGTTCGTTTAAAAAACGGTCTTTGTTGGCATTGATATAGTCATTGATCGTACTGCTTGCGTTCATAGTGCTGCTCATGGTTCAAATGGTTTTTATTTTGGATGGATACAAATTTGCGAATTATTATTTGATCCTCAGGCCCATTCCTGAAAAAAATAAATGATAAATTAACCCGTTACAGGTATCATTTTTTAGGGAAAAACGTATTAATCAATCAAGCACTTATTTACTCATCCCAAAAACTCGCATAAAATTGGGTTTTAGCC
>DASRRA010000470.1:0-1703 GCA_035696085.1 Bacteroidia bacterium
GCCTGTAAGCACATAATCGATAGCTACCGTCTTTTTCATTTCCTGCAGATCTTTCAGCGCAGAATCGTATTTGTAGGTTGAGTAATAAGAAATCACCGAAAGGTTTTGAAAACGTGCCAAATCAGTACTTAATTGTTCCCCGATTCCGGCAACAAAATAATCTTTAGAGTGTTCTGAACTTAAGTTATGAAAAGGTAATACCGCAAGTACAGGTTTTGAAAACCCATGAGTATGATTGTTACCGTTAGTGGGTTTGCTGTAGGGCTGTACCTCTTCAGAAAATATTTCTGGTTGCGTTTCAGAGCTACGCAAGTGAAAGACTGGAATGTACGACCCTTTTGGAATATCGATGATGAGTTCATCATTTTTCCCGGGTCCCATATAATAATGGCTAATCACTTGCCTGAGCCTGCCGGCGTGAATACGTACATACGCATCCAGCTGGGGATTGAAATCACTTGATTTTCCAAGTCCTTTTACGCCTATTGAATATTCTTTGATTTCATCCTCATGCCCCGAAAGCTTTTTTTCCGTAATAAACTGGAGAAACTTAGATAGAATAGGGGCATTGGATATTTCCCCAAAATTCAAAATCTGTTGCAGCTCTTTACGTATCAATTCTGTAGATATCATTTGCTCACTACTCATATCCTGTCAGCAGTTAAATCAAGTGTAAAACATTTATCTGGCGTTGAAGCAGTTTTGCTTGCCGCAGTTTTCGACGGGGAACATTTTTGATAGTCACGAATTCGGAAAGATGAGAGCCGGGCTAACTTGCATTGTTGAAAACTTTGCATCTCAAAAAGAGATCGTAAAGAATTTTACGAATGTAAAGAAGAGTTTAGGACACTCTGTTTGGAGTGTTTTCATTGTGTGCTCCCTGGAAAAATGGGAAGCCATCTCAAAAACATACAAACAGCGTATTGAGGAATTTACGGAATTAAAAAGGATATTAGAGCAGAAAACACTTCAGTACATTAATAAAAAAACTGGTCAACAACGGTCCCATTTAACGTAGCAACTACAGTACCAAATTAAAACAATTACATTGAATAATAATTGCATTTTAAATTTTCAGTTATTGATTATTCCTTTCCCTTGATTCGGAACAACAATCTGCAAAACTTTTCAAGGCCTAAATTGATGGTATAGGTATTAATCCGGTAGGGTCAGCATTGTAAAATAATTCCTTTGATATCTAGCGCTGATACGTTACTAACCTGGTACCTCACTAGCAGTAATTTAAGTTTAGATTAAACAAGTTAGGGGTATACTAAATGGGTGTCCAATGAAACGGCGCAATGGCGGAATATATTTATGAACGGTGTCTGATTTTGTCAGAATGATAGGGTAACTGAATTGAAACCATTTCATTATGGGCCTTATTATACCATAGCTGACCCTAAAGTATGTTCCATATGAAAAGGATTTTATTTCCGTTTGGACTAATTATAATAATAGTGCAGGCAGGCTGTTTAAAGTCGCCGGATTTTGAAGAACTGTCAACCAATTTCGTGGTGATCACAAATACTGATTCAAGTAAAAATTTTTCAAATTTCAAGACCTACTATATTTCGGATACAGTAGCCTACCATTCTGATGTTATTACAGACAGTATCATTAATAATGCATCTTCAAAGCAATTGGTTGATGCAGTAAAGCAAAATATGAATGCCTTAGGTTATACGTTTTTAAGCAAAGGG
>DASRRA010000471.1:0-16715 GCA_035696085.1 Bacteroidia bacterium
GAGCAGTTCTTGCGTATGAAGGAACGGTGGTTATCGTATCCCACGACCGTGATTTCTTAACAGATTTAACGGAGAAAATGTATGAATTTAAAAATGGAAAGGTAAAAGAACACTTAGGTGGTATTGCTGAGTTCATGGAGAAATTGAAAATGGATCGTTTGTCAGAGATGAACTCCAAGAGCCCATTTTTAAAGCCTAAAGAAGAAACGAAAGTAGAGAAGCCGAAAGTGGATACACGTAATGATGAGCGTGAAAAGGAAATAAAACAGCTGAAATCAGCTATTACAAAATCAGAAAAAGAGATTGAGCGTTTGGAAAATGAAATCGGTTTATTTGATAAGAAATTGGCTGATCCGGATCAATACCAAACGGTTATGAATGATAAAGCGGCGTTTTCGGAATACGAAAAAATGAAAAAGCAGCTGGAGACAGAAATGCAGAACTGGGAAGCGTTACAGGCAAAATTAGAGCAGTAACAAGCCTGCTTTTTTAAAAAAATAATAGTATTTTGATGGAGATTTCATATAATTCCATACATTTGCTTCCGAAAATGAAAAACAACTCACATTTACATCATCATCATACATCTCTAAAAGAGATGCGGATGTTGTATTGTGCCAACTAAACAGAATATTTGTACACGATATATAAAGGGTTCCGCAAACATGCAGAACCCTTTTTTTTTGAAAAAATTGAAACAGGTTAAGAAGTGTTTAAAACAAACAAAATGGAAAAGAAATTAAGAATCGCAATTCAGAAATCAGGAAGGTTGAATGAAAATTCTATCAAAATTTTAAAAGAAGCCGGTATCGAATTCGACAATGGATTAAATAAATTAAAAGCAGAAGCATTTAATTTTCCGTTAGAAGTATTTTTTTTAAGAGATGACGATATTCCGCAATATGTGGAGGATGGGGTTGCTGATATTGGAATCGTGGGAGAGAATGTCGTTCTTGAGAAAAACAAAGAATTAAGAATTGTAGACAAACTGGGTTTTGGAAAATGCCGTTTATCCATTGCTATTCCGAAAGATCAAAAATATAAATCCATTGCCGATTTAAATGGAAGACGCATCGCTACATCGTACGCAACCATTCTTTCCAAATACTTAAAGAAAAATAAAATCACAGCTGAAATTCACGAGATCAGTGGTTCTGTAGAAATTGCACCAGGTATTGGGTTGGCAGATGCCATTTGTGATTTGGTGAGTTCCGGAAGTACGCTATTCACAAATGGATTGAAAGAGGTAGAAGTTATTTTAAAATCAGAAGCGGTGTTGGTTGCCAATAAAAAACTAAATGGTTGGCAACAAGAAATTTTAGACAAATTAATGTTTAGAATTCAAGCCGTTCGAAAAGCAAAGCACAGCAAATACATTTTATTAAATGCTCCCAATAATAAACTGGATGCTATCTGCAAAGTATTACCGGGAATGAAAAGCCCCACCATTCTTCCATTGGTTGAAAAAGGATGGAGCTCGGTACATTCGGTAGTAGAAGAAGATCAGTTTTGGGACATTATTGAGAGATTAAAATCGAATGGTGCACAGGGTATTTTAGTTGTACCAATTGAAAAAATGATTTTGTAAAACACATCATGAAACGGATTAATTATTCATCAGCAGAACAATGGGAGGAGTTTTTAAAACGTCCCACAATCAATACTGCATCCCTGGAAAATACGGTTAGTACAGTATTGGCAGATGTAAAGCAAAATGGCGATGCAGCATTAAAAAAATACACGTTGCAATTTGACAAAGTGGAATTGTCATCCATACAAGTGAGCCCTGCAGAAGTATCAGAGGCTTACTCCATCTTATCCAATGAATTGAAAGAGGCGATAGCGGTGGCAAAATCAAACATTGAAAAATTCCACACCGCACAAATAGAAGAGCCGAAAATAGTTGAAACACGCACTGGTGTAAAATGCTGGAGAAAATCAGTAGGCATTGAAAAGGTGGGCTTATATATTCCGGGCGGTACTGCACCCTTGTTCTCTACTATTTTAATGTTGGGGATACCGGCAAAAATAGCGGGCTGTAAAGAAATCATTTTAACATCTCCGCCATCAAAAGATGGAAAACTACACCCGGCTATTTTATATACAGCTTCATTAGTAGGTATCACCAAAATATTTAAAATTGGTGGTGTACAGGCAATCGGTGCGATGGCCTATGGCACTGCTACCGTTCCGAAAGTGTTTAAAATATTTGGTCCGGGTAACCAGTATGTAACCTGTGCAAAACAATTAATCAATAAAGAAGGAATTGCGATTGATATGCCGGCGGGCCCTTCGGAAGTAGCCATATTTGCGGATGAAAGCTGTGTGCCTGAATTTGTAGCTGCTGATTTATTATCGCAGGCAGAACACGGAGAAGATTCACAGGTTATTTTGGTTTCAGATAATGAAACCGTTATTGAAAATGTAAACAAAGCATTGAAAGGACAATTGGATGCATTGCCACGAAAACAAACTGCAGCAAAAGCGCTTGAAAACAGCAAAGCGTTTTTAGTGAAAGATAAGGAAGAAGGAATGGCACTGTTAAATACCTATGCACCGGAGCATTTAATTCTTGTTTGTAAAAACAATGATGTACTGGCCGAAAAAGTGATCAATGCCGGTTCTGTTTTTCTTGGAAATTACTCCTGCGAGAGTGCTGGTGATTATGCTTCGGGAACAAATCACACCTTACCAACAAATGGATATGCGAAGGCATACAGTGGTGTTTCATTGGATAGTTTTGTCAAGAAAATTACCTATCAGCAATTAACGCAAGAAGGCATACAAACAATAGGAAGTGCAATTGAATTAATGGCTGAAGCAGAAGGATTGCAAGCACATAAAAATGCAGTGACACTTAGGCTCCATCGTCGCTGAAGCTTTGACGGACACGTTTGATCAAAAGTAACAGCGTGTCCAATCAATTCAACAAAATAAATTGCATAACACTATTAAAACATACTACGATGAGTTTTGATTTAAATACTATACTAAGAGAAAATATAAAAAAATTAGTTCCATATTCATCCGCACGTGATGAGTACAAAGGAAAAGATGGTGTGTTCCTGGACGCGAATGAAAATTCATTTGGCTCCCCTTTACCAAAGGAAAAAGAAGCCAACTACAACCGTTATCCGGATCCTTTGCAATTGGAAGTAAAAGAGAAAATAAGCAAAATAAAAGGACTTCCGGTCGAGAATATTTTTCTTGGAAATGGAAGTGATGAGGCCATTGATATTTTATTCAGAGCATTTTGCAATCCCGGAAAAGACAATGCGATTATTTGTCCGCCCACTTATGGTATGTACGAAGTATCCGCCAACATCAATGATGTGCAAACCGTAAAAGTTCCGCTAACACCGGAAACATTTCAATTGGATACGGAAAAAATTCTGCAAACAATTAACGACAACACCAAGCTTATTTTTATTTGTTGCCCGAATAACCCTACAGGAAATGGTGTAAAATGGGATGCGATTAAAGCCATCCTGGAGAAATTTAATGGAATTGTTTTGGTGGATGAAGCCTATATCAATTTTGCCACCTACCAAAGTTTAATTCCAAAATTATTACAATACCCGAATTTGGTGATTATTCAAACGCTTTCAAAAGCCTGGGGAATGGCTGGTCTAAGAATAGGGATGGCCTTTGCTTCGCAAGCTATTATTGATGTGTTCAATAAAATAAAACCACCGTACAACATCAATGCAGCCTCTCAAAAATTGGCCCTGGAGGCATTGAACAATGTAGAGCTGGTAAACAACTGGATCAAAGAAATTGTACAGGAACGTGAAAAATTAGCAGAGGCCTTATCAACTTTACCATTTGTTTTGAAAATTTATCCAAGTGAAGCCAACTTTCTGTTGGTGAAAACAACCGATCCCAAACGCATCTACAGCTACCTTACGGATAATAAAATCATCATCCGCGACAGAAGCAGTGTTACGTTGTGTGAAGGTGCCTTGCGCATTACGATTGGTACAAAGGAAGAAAACAAGCAGTTGCTTGATAAACTGAAATTATATATTAAATAAGCAAATCATAAGTTTTATCAGCATGAAGAAAGTATTATTTATTGACCGTGATGGAACACTTATTTGGGAACCACCTGTAACGTTTCAGATCGATAGTTTTGACAAATTAAAATTTTTGCCGGGTGTCATTACCTGGCTTGGAAAAATTGTACGGGAGCTGGATTATGAATTGGTAATGGTTACCAACCAGGATGGATTAGGAACAGCGAGTTACCCGGAAGATACATTTTGGCCGGTGCATAATTTAATGATGCAAACATTGGAAAGTGAAGGCATCGTGTTTTCAGAAGTATGCATTGATAAATCGTTTGAAGCGGAAAATAAACCGACCCGAAAACCAAATACAGGGTTGCTTATCAAATATTTGAATGGAGGCAATGGGCAGTATGATTTAGCAAACTCATTGGTAATCGGCGATCGGTTAACAGATGTGAAGCTGGCTAAAAACTTAGGATGCAAAGCCATATTGATTGAAAATTTTGACAAGCCGGATGGCTGGGAAGATCAAATAGCATTGGTTGTAAACAAATGGGAAGAAATCTACAAATTCCTGAAGGCACCGGATCGTATCGTGAAGCACATTCGCAAAACAAAAGAAACGGATATCACCATTGAATTAAACCTGGATGGAACAGGTAAAGCAACTGTTTCAACAGGTCTGGCATTTTTTGATCATATGCTGGATCAGATTGCTAAACATGGAAACATTGATTTAATGGTTCAAGCTAAAGGCGATTTGCATATTGATGAGCATCACACCATCGAGGATGTTGGAATTGCATTAGGAGAAGCATTTTTAAAAGCATTGGGAGACAAGCGCGGAATTGAGCGTTATGGTTTTTGCTTACCCATGGACGATTGTTTAGCACAAGTCGCGTTGGATTTTGGTGGACGCAACTGGATCGTTTGGGAAGCTGCATTTAAAAGGGAGAAGATAGGAGAGATGCCAACAGAAATGTTTTTCCATTTTTTCAAATCGTTTAGTGATGCTTCTAAATCCAATTTAAATATAAAAGCAGAAGGAGAAAACGAGCATCATAAAATTGAAGCTATTTTTAAAGCCTTTGCAAAAGCCATAAAGATGGCAGTAAAGCGAGATATCAATAACATGACATTGCCCTCAACAAAAGGAGTATTATAAAGAATGAAATTAGCAATAGTAAAATACAATGCGGGTAATATTCGCTCTGTTACATTTGCGCTGGAGCGCCTCGGTGTTCAGGCTATGGTGACCGACAACAAAGAGGAGATTATGGCTGCAGATAAAGTCATCTTTCCAGGTGTTGGAGAAGCAAGCAGTGCGATGAGCTATTTGAAGGAAAGAGAACTCGATAAAGTGATTATATCGCTGCGTCAGCCGGTATTGGGTATTTGCCTGGGTATGCAATTGATGTGTACATATTCAGAAGAAGGCAATACAACCTGTTTGGGTATTTTTGATCAACAGGTCAAAAAATTTAGAGGCAGCTTGAAAGTACCACAAATTGGCTGGAATAAGATCAACGATCTGAAATCACCATTGTTAAAAGGAATAAAGGAAAATGAGTACATGTATTTTGTACACAGTTATTATGCTGAGTTGGGAGAACATACCATTGCAAAAACGGAGTACGATATCGTGTATAGCTCCGCCTTGTACAAAAATAATTTTTACGCCGCTCAATTTCACCCGGAGAAATCAAGTGCTGCAGGGCAAAAGTTGCTGGAGAATTTTATAAAGTTGTAAACGTTAATTGATAGAAAAAAAAGATATGGAAATTATTCCGGCGATTGATTTAATTGATGGCAAATGTGTACGCCTAACACAAGGTGATTATGCTCAGAAAAAAATATACAATGAAAACCCGTTAGAGGTTGCCAAATCATTTGAAGGTATTGGTATCAAACGGCTTCACCTGGTTGATTTGGATGGCGCAAAAAAGGGAGAAGTGGTGAATTTGAAAGTATTGGAAAGCATTGCATCCAAAACAGGGTTAACCATTGACTTTGGAGGAGGAATTAAAAAGGATGCAGATATAAAAAATGTATTTGATGCAGGTGCCAGTATTGCAACGATAGGAAGCATTGCGGTGAAAAATAAAGAACTGTTTTTTACTTGGCTAAAGAAATACGGCGCCGGCAAAATTTTGTTAGGAGCCGATGTGAAGGAAGAAAAAATTGCCATTGGTGGATGGCTGGAAACGACGGATATCAGCATTTTTGATTTCATCAAGGAGCATATGGCCGAAGGTGTAACCACCATTTTTTGTACAGACATTTCCAAAGATGGTTTGTTACAAGGGCCATCCTTGGAGCTTTATAAACGTATTAAAGAAAAATATAAAAATCTTCAGTTGATTGCAAGTGGGGGGGTATCGGAATATGCAGATTTGGATGCATTAGCCAAGATTGAGTGCGCCGGTGTAATTGTAGGTAAAGCTATTTATGAAGGGAGAATTAGTATGAAACAACTACAAGAATTTAATAATTAATGTTAGCAAAACGAATCATTCCATGCTTGGATATTAAGGATGGACGAACCGTAAAAGGAATTAATTTTGAAAATATACGCGATGCGGGTGATCCTGTAGAGTTAGCGATTAACTATACACGGCAAGGCGCCGATGAGTTGGTTTTCCTGGATATATCGGCAACCAATGAAAAACGCAAGACGCTTTCTCAATTGGTAACGAGGATTGCCAGTCATTTGGATGTACCGTTTACAGTGGGAGGGGGAATCAGTACGGTAGAAGATGTGTCCGTATTATTAAATGCAGGAGCCGACAAGATTTCGGTAAACACATCAGCTGTGAAAAACCCAAAATTGATTGAAGAGTTATCTGCCCAATTTGGTAGCCAGTGCATTGTATTGGCCATTGATACGAAATTTGAGGAAGGTGACTGGTTTGTCTACTTGAATGGAGGGCGGGTAAAAACGGAACTAAAAACCCTTGATTGGGCGAAGAGAGGGGTGGAACTGGGAGCAGGAGAGATACTGCTTACTTCTATGAATAATGACGGAACCAAAGCCGGTTTTTCAATAGATATAACCAAAACGGTCTCCGAGGCTGTAAATGTACCCGTTATTGCAAGCGGTGGGGCAGGAACAATGGGTCATTTTAAGGAAGTGCTTACATTGGGTAAAGCGGATGCTGCCCTTGCTGCAAGTGTGTTCCATTACAAAGAGATTGAAATCCCTGCTTTAAAAGCATATTTAAAAGATAATCATATAGAAATAAGGATTTAGGTCCATTCAAAACAGATGACAATGACACCCAATTTTAAAAAATCGCCGGATGGCTTAATACCAGTAGTTGTACAGGATTCGTTCACGAATAAAGTACTGATGTTGGGGTATATGAATGAGCAGGCATTTGAGAATACCAAAAAAGAGAAACGTGTAACTTTTTTTTCCCGTTCTAAAAACAGGTTGTGGACAAAAGGAGAGGAAAGCGGGCATTTTTTGGATGTAGATAATATACTGATTGACTGCGATGAAGATACCCTATTGATAAAAGCAAAACCGGCAGGTCCCGTTTGCCATACAGGCGCAGATACTTGTTTCAAAGAGGCAAATTCATCCAACGACTTCCTTTTAAAGCTGGAAGGCATTATAAGAGAGCGGAAAATGAGTCCTTCCGGGCAGTCCTATACATCTTCCCTCTTTGCAAAAGGCATAAATAAAATTGCGCAAAAGGTAGGTGAAGAGGCTGTTGAACTGGTAATTGAAGCAAAGGATGATAATGACGACCTTTTTAAAAATGAGGCCGCAGATTTGTTGTTTCATTACTTGATCCTGTTACAGGCCAAAGGGTTTGAACTCAGCGATATAACTAAAATTTTACAGATACGGAATAGCAAGTAAAGATTCAACTATTTTTTAAAGAAATGTTGAATAATAAAGGCTATTTAATTCAGTTTATATAATTAATTTTCTTATAATTGAAAAGTAATTGTTCAACCAATATTTTGCATATAAAAGGGCTACCTAACTCATGGATTTAAAGAAAAGCAGTTCAGTTGAACATGGGATCTTTACTGAAAAAGTAAATACAATAAGGGCTGCTTATAAAACGGAGGATAAAAAGATAATAGTTTCCCACATTGGGGAATTGGACCAGCGAAAAATCAATACACTTTCCTCTTTGGTTGAAGCTCAGTTAGAGCACTTAAAAGTTAGTAAGACCACCACCAAAAAAATCTTCAATGTTGTTATTGAGGTGCTTCAAAACATTAACCTGCATGGGGAAAATGTAGGCGTGGATGAGATCCCGTTGAATTACCTATTAGTAGCGAGAAATGCGAGTGATTTTGTAGTATATGCTGGAAATGCAGTTCCTAATGAAATTGTAAAAAAACTGGAAGACCGCTTAAAGCGCATACAATCCTTTAGTACTTTTGAACTGAAAAAGCAATACATGGATGTATTGACAAACGGTAGTCTTTCGGAAAAAGGCGGGGCCGGTTTGGGCTTTTTAACAATGGCTTTAAAAGCGAATGAAATTAATTTTGATTTTATAAATTTAAACGACGAATTTTCACTTTTTTCAATACAATTAAAAGTTTTAAAATAAAATGACACGATTTGAACTAGAAGAAACGAGTAACACTCCGCATATTATCTTTGATAGCGAAGCAAGCAAATTTAGTATTGAAGGAAAATCATTTCCTGAAGATAGTAAAGAGTTCTACCGTAGAGTGATTGATTGGATGGAGCAATACAAAGCGGAAAAGCCCACCGCTCTTTCCTTGAGTTTTAATCTGTTCTACTTAAGCTCCTCTTCCATTATATCTGTAAAACAGTTGTTATTAAAATTGGTGGATTTACAGAACCAAGGAACGAAGGTGAGTGTTACCTGGAAATATGATCACGATGATGATGATATCAAAAAGACTGGGGAGGATTATCAGCAGTTAACAAAACTGAATTTTATATACAAAGTAAATGTTTAATTGGTCTTTATTTAAATAGCCTTGTTGAATTGCTAGTGGCAATGCCAATTCCAAGAATGATTAAGATGAGTATTAGCAAGCCACATAATAATTTGACATACCGCTTTTCTTTCGCTCGCTGTGCGTGATCATTTTGTTTCGCAATACTTAAAGCATTATTCATAGTAGCAATAATCAGGGACACCACGTCGTCATCATCTTTATTAATATAATCGAAAGCTCCTGAATCAAGGAGCTTTTTTGCTACTGAAAGGTTCCTGTTGCCGGTAAGAATAATAACCGGAATGTGCGCGTCGTATTTTTTAATATTGAATAATGTTTCGAGTCCATCAATTCCAGGAAGACCATAATCAAGAATAATAACATCGGGATTCAGATAAATGTTTTCCATGCATTTTTCACCCGAATTGAAACGTATGAATTGATGTGTGTTCTCTTTTGATAAAATGTAATCAAGCATTGTGGAATACATTTCGTTGTCTTCAACAATGAATATAAGGTGTTTCGTATCTTTCATACAACTCGTATGTACTTGAAATGAATGTTGATTAACTTATTTTTTCAGTTTGCAATTCGGCTACAGCTTTTAAAGATACTTCTTTTACCTGAGCAATTAAATCAGCTATCAAATTTGCATTTATTCCCTGAGCTGCATTGTCTTCAATGGTTTCAATCTTTTCCTGCAGAGATGTAACGCCAACAAATGAAAAAGAAGGTTTCATTTTATGAGCTACTGCTCTGAGTGATGCCCAATCTTTGTTCGACAAATCAGCTTCCATCTTTTGAATAGCAGTTGGTGTTTGATCTATAAAGATAGAAATCATTTGCTTCACAAAATCATTATCACCCTTTGAAAGTTTTTTCAGATAAGTGAGGTCTGTATAACGTTGGCCATCCTTATTTTGTTCCGTTTGAATCGTTTTATCTTCCATGGTGTCGTCAATTTTAAGTACGGTGAGTATTTTTGAATATAAATTATCCTCGTTAAAAGGTTTGGAAATGTAATCATTCATTCCAACTTTTTCGCACCTTTCTATCTCTCCGGAAATAGCGTGTGCTGTCATAGCAATAATCGGAATGGTTGATTTGGGTGGAGAAAGTTTTGTTCGGATATATTTAGTAGCCTCATATCCGTCCATTTCAGGCATTTGGATATCCATTAGAATAATATCATAATTATTTTCCTGCAATTTTTCCACGGCAATCTTCCCGTTTCCGGCCACATCCACTTTCCAATTCCAATTTGTCAATACTTTGGTAGCAAGTACCTGGTTCAGGTAATTATCCTCCACTAGTAATACATTTAGCGCATCAAGGGTTTTTGCAATGACTTCTTTCTCGCAGGTTTTATTTTTGATATCGCCTTTACCTTTTTTGAAGCTGAGGTTAAACGAAAAAACAGACCCTTTATTTACACTGCTTTCTACTTTCATTTGTCCACCCTGTTGCTCCACCAATTGTTTCACGATGGTTAAACCAAGTCCGGTACCTCCGTATTTTCGAGTTGTTTCATTTGTTGCTTGTGTAAATCCTTCAAAGATAGAGTCCAGTTTATCTGCAGGAATACCAATACCGGTATCATGCACAGAGAAGCGCAATTCAACATCTTCTTCTGTTTCACTGATCAATTGTACGCCAATTTTTATTTCACCTTCTTCTGTAAATTTAATGGCATTACCAACCAGATTTATTAAAATCTGGTTGAGTCGTGTCGGATCGCCGATGATGTGATCAGGGATTTGAGGATCAATTTTAAACGACAGCCGGATATTCTTTTCCATGGACTTTGGCAGCATCAAATCAACCAGGGTAGAAATGGCCTGTGATAACTGAATATCTATTTGTTCGAATACCAGTTTGCCGGCTTGCGATTTGGAGAAATCCAATATATCATTTACAATGACCAGTAAATTTTGGCCGGATGTTTTGATGGCATCAACATATTGTTTTTGTTCAGTGTTGAGGGTAGTCTTTAAAATTAAATCAGTAAACCCAATGATGGCATTCATTGGTGTTCGAATCTCATGACTCATATTAGCAAGGAATTGCTCCTTTACTTTCATGGTTTCTTTTAATTCCTTTTGTGTTTTCAACAATTCATTCAGTGCTTTGTTTCCTTTTTTTAAGAGGTGTTCACTGATTTTGTTGGCAAGTAATAGTTCTTCTTCCATTTGCTTTCGAACAGATATATCCGAGTCGATGGCGATGATACGTTCCACTTCACCGGAAACACCGAGTACAGGTGTTAAGGTAGTGATCACCCAAAATTCTTTGCCTTCTTTGGTAAAATTTTTATGCTCGTAGGTAATGGGGTTTTTATCCTGGCGTATGGTTTTGTAAAATTGTTCTTGTTTTTTTATTTCTTCGGAATCATTTCGTTTTAATAATTGATTGATGTTACCATCTACATTCATAGCGTATCCCGTAAGTTTACTGAACCCATCATTGGCCCATTCAATTTTGCCAAATGGGTCGGTAATGATTACGGAGTTGTATGATTTCGTTGCAGCGAGTGCAAGTTTCTCAAGCTCTTCCTCATGCAAGCGTTCGGTAATGTCCTGGGCTGTTCCGATGGCGCGTATCAACGTGCCGTGTTCATCAAAAATAGGTTCGCCCCGACCGTTGATGGTGCGGATTTCACCATCGTGGCGAATGATGCGGTAATTGTAATTTTGATGATGTGTTATGGGATGCTGCTGTGCAATATTCAATGCAAATTCTTTATCCTCCGGATGAATAAAACCAATAAAATTTTCAATGGTGGGAGTAAAAGTAGCAGGGTCTACGCCGTAAATTCGGTACAGCTCATCCGACCATTTGAATGTATAGTTTTTGAAATCAAGTTCCCAACTACCGATGTGTGCTATCTTTTGCGCCTCTTCCAGTTTAATTTGTTCCTTTAAAAGCGCTTCAGATTTTTGTTTTAATTCTTCTGCTTGCTGCGATAATGCTTTTAAAAGTTTATTACGCTCGATACTATAATCAATAGATCTTTTTAAGCCTTTGCTTTTCAATTTCCCCTTGATCAAGAAGTCCTGCGCACCAAACTTCATTGCATTGATCCCAACGGATTCATCCTCTAAGCCGGTAAGAACGATGGTGGGGATATCGGGAGCATTTTCATGTATTGTTTTAAAAGTATCTAAGCCATCACTGTCAGGAAGTGAGAGATCAGCGATGATGATATCAAAGTTGTGTTTTTTTATTTGAGACAGGCCACTGGCAAGGTCTTCAGAAACGGATAGCACATAACCACCGTCAAATGCTTCCTTCATAAAAATGTCTATCAGTCTGGCATCACCGGGGTTATCTTCAACGAGTAGTATATTTATCTTTTCAGTCAACGGAACGTTTTTTCGTTAGCACCGGTTTAAATGGTATTGTAAAATAGAATGTAGCTCCTTGATTTGGTTCGGATTCGACCCACAGTGTTCCTCCATGTTGTTCTACAATTTTTTTGCAAAGTGCGAGTCCAATACCGGTACCAGGGTATTTGTTTTTGGCGTGAAGTCGTTGGAAGATAACAAAGATCTTATCAAAATATTCTTTCTGAATGCCGATACCGTTATCGGATACAGAAAATTTATAGGCAGAATCAAGCTCCTCAACCGAAATTTTAATTTTAGGTGGGGTTGTATCCGTCCGGAATTTTATCGCATTCGAAATGAGGTGTTGAAATAATTTAGAGATCAATGTTTGATCTGCAATGAGCTCAGGAAGCTCATCTACTTTAATTTCAGCATTACTTTCTTTAATATAAAATTCGAGACCGTGAAGAACAGAAGTGAGGGTAGCATTCGTATTCATTTTTTTTACATCGGTTATATTGTTTAATCGCGAGAACTCAAGTAATCCATTAATCAGATTTTTCATTCGTACACTTCCATCCAATGCAAATCCAATAAATTCAGCTCCTTCAGCATCGATTTTATCTTTATATCGGCTGGAAACAATTTGAAGATAGCTAGTTATCATTCGAAGTGGTTCCTGTAAATCGTGAGAGGCGGCATATGCAAAATGCTGACTGTCTTTTGTGACTTTTATTAATTCTTCTTCTTGTTCTTTCAGTTGGGTTTCTAATTCTTTGTAATTGCTGAACAATGATTTCACTGAATCATTATGTTTTTCCGAATAGTAGGCATTCAGTTCGTAAACGATGTTTAGTGCTTCATCTACCTGGGATGTAAAATTGGAAATATGTTTTAAAATTAATTTCTTTTGTTCTACTTCAATCAGGATTTTGCAAAATTCTTTAGCCGGATTTGTTTTATTTTCTATAACCTCAGAAGTATCTTTAAAATATGTTCCCATCTTGTGGGAAGCATGTCTAATCAATTCTTCCAATGCTTCTGTAGCAATTGAATGAATTGTTTCCGGATCAAATTTGCTTAAAAAGATCTCATCAGCCATTGAGGTTTGAGAACGCTCAATGATATCCATAAAATGCTTATTTTTTAGAAACTCTAAAAATTCGCTTATGTCTTTAATCGCGGTTTTCATTTTAATAAATTTAAACGTTTATTAAAATTGGTTTTATATTCGGGGCTGATGGGGATGAGTTGTTGTCCAACAACTACTTTATTTTCATTAATAGATGAACTATAATGCAAATTAATAATAAATGAGCGATGAATTCTTAGAAAGACATCAGGATCCAGGTGTTGTTCTAAAAAGGCAAAGTTGGAATTGATGGAATATTCTTTTTCAGTTGTCAGGATATTGATGTGCTCGTGTTTGGCTTCAAAGAAAAGAATGTCACTCAATGCAAGCTGTACGCGCTTGCCACTAACTTTAATATAGATGTAATCTTTTTGAGAAAATTCAATTTCATTTTTACCCTGATCAAATACTTCTTTCGCTTTGGTGATGGATTTAAAAAAGCGGTCGGGGGTGATTGGTTTGACAAGGTAATCAACCACATTCCACTCAAAGGCTTGTAATGCATATTCTTTGTTTGCGGATACCACAATAACAAGCGGTGGTTTATGAAGACTCTTTATTAGTTGAGGACCTGAAATACCTGGCATTTCAATATCCAGGAGCAAGAGGTCAATTTTTTTTGAATTCAGAATGCTAATCGCCTCAATTGCATTGTTGCAAGTGTCCTCTAATTCCAAGCCTTCAGCTTGTGAAACAAGGAGACCTAAGGTCTTTCTTGACATTTCGTCGTCATCGATAATCATACAATTCATAAGGCGTTGCTTTAAAAATTATAAGGATGTAAAACAAAAATAATGCAAGCGATTTTTGAAAGGGTGTGCGTTTGATCGAATGGATCGGGTTGTAAGCGTACTCGTTAATTCAGGCTTACAAGTATCCGTATTTTTTTTTAATGTTTCGCAAAGCTGTAAAAAAAGATGGTTGCTGAGTAAAATATTGCCCAATCTGTGAACTGCGTAAGAGCACCTACGGAATTAAGTTTTTGGGGTATTGGTAAAATATTGATAGATAGTTATTTAGAGTTGGGCATATTTTTTTGACTTCCTTTCACACAAAAATTAAAACTGGAACTTTATGAAATTGATCGATATAAAGGTAATGAGAGGCCCTAATTACTGGTCGAATTACCGAAAACAACTCATCGTACTAAAACTGGATCTGGAGGATCTGGAAAAATTTCCCACCAATAAAATTGATGGATTTTTAGAAAGATTGAAAGAGCTCCTTCCATCTATGCAAACGCACCGATGCTCGGAAGGGCATGAGGGAGGCTTCTTTAAACGGGTTGAAGAAGGTACATGGATGGGACATGTGATTGAGCACATTGCATTGGAAATTCAATCACTTGCAGGAATGGAATGTGGATATGGCCGCACACGCTCTACTACTACACCTGGAGTATACAACGTGGTGTTCAGCTATGAAATTGAAAAGGCCGGATTAGTAGCTGCGAAAGCAGCAATTCGTATTGCTGAGGCGCTGATAAAAAACGATGCATATGATTTAAATAAAGATCTGGATGAATTGCGTGAATTGAAGGTGCAATATGGTTTTGGACCGAGCACAGGTTCTATCGTCAACGAAGCAAAAAAATTGGGTATTCCATACAAGCGATTGAGTGAAGGTTCTTTTGTTGTTTTTGGTCAAGGAAAAAATCAGCGTAAGATACGTGCAACAATGACTGATTCGACCAGCGGGATAGGTATAGACATAGCTGGCGATAAAGATGATACAAAAAAGATATTAGAAAGAGCGTATATACCTGTTCCAAAAGGTGTCCTTGTAAAAAAAGAAGAAGAGTTAAAAGATGCATTAGCGGAAATTCAATATCCACTTGTGATTAAACCTGTTGATGGAAATCATGGAAGAGGCATAACGACGAATATATCAAATGCATCAGAAGCATTTTCTGCTTATTTAATTGCAAAAGAGGTTTCCGATGAAATCCTTGTTGAAGAGTTTATTGAAGGATTGGATTATCGTTTTTTGGTAGTTGATTTTAAATTGGTGGCTGTGGCTAAACGTACACCTGCAATGGTAATGGGAGATGGTGTTTCCACCATTCAACAATTGATCGATCAAACCAACGCCGATCCAAACAGAGGTGATGGACATGAGAATGTGCTGACCACGATCAAGATTGATGAAGTTACACTAAACATATTAGAAAAGAAAAAACTAACACTTGAAAACGTTTTGCCAATTGGTGAAATACTATTTTTAAAAGATACTGCGAATCTTAGTAGTGGTGGAACATCCAGAGATGTTACAGATTTGGTACATCCCTATAATGTTTTCCTTGCTGAACGTGCAGCGCGCATATTGAATTTGGATATTTGCGGGCTGGATGTGGTAGCAAAGGATATAAACATTCCACTTACACGTGAAATAGGTGGGATTGTGGAAGTGAATGCGTGTCCAGGTTTACGTATGCATTTAAGTCCTTCAAAAGGAATTGCCCGAAATGTTGCAGCGTCCATTGTGCGCATGTTATTTCCTGAACCGGAAAAAGCACGTATACCACTTGTTGCGGTTACGGGTACAAATGGAAAAACAACGACTACCCGTTTAATAGCCCATATGGCAAAGCATACAGGACACAATGTTGGTTTTACGACAACAGATGGAATTTATATTGGAGGCCATGAAATTCATCATGGAGATTGCACGGGGCCTGTAAGCGCCGAAGTTGTGCTGTTAGATCCTACAGTTGATTTTGCAGTGCTGGAATGTGCGAGAGGCGGTATTCTCCGGTCAGGTTTAGGTTTTGACGAATGTGACGTTGCTATTGTAACGAATATTACACAGGATCATTTGGGATTAAAAGATATTCATACATTGGAAGAAATGGCGCGAGTAAAATCGGTGGTTGCAAGAAGTGCTAAGAAAAGCGGTTTTGCAATTTTGAATGCCGATGATGACCTTGTGTATGATATGCGCAAAGAAGTAGATGCACAGATTGCTTTGTTCAGTATGGAAGAAAACAACTCGCGTATAGAGAAACATTGCGAAGAAGGTGGGTTAGCGGCGTTTATTGAAAAAGGATATGTGGTAATTTCTAAAGGAAAATGGAAAACACGTGTTGACAAAGTAATTCATATTCCGTTGACGTTGAACGGAAGAGCGGAATGTATGATAAAAAATATTCTACCTGCTGTATTGGCTGCTACTATTAGCAATATGCCACTTGAAGCAATTCGTGAAGCATTGAAAACATTTGTTCCTTCGGCAGAACAAACCCCAGGAAGAATGAATATTTTCAAATTCAAGGATTTTGAAATAATGGTAGATTATGCACACAATGTGGAT
>DASRRA010000472.1:0-2267 GCA_035696085.1 Bacteroidia bacterium
TAGAATATGCCGAGCTATTGCAAAAAAATGGGGTATACCATTACCCAAAAATTGCTCATTTACATTGAAGAGGAGCGCGTCGTTTCCGTTTAAAACCTAAGCCCAGCCTAACCAAAACCGATCATCCCTGTTTTTAACCATTCAACCAAGTCGTTTTGGTTTATTCTGAATTTTGGAGTACATTCGGTCTCCAAAAAAAAATCCAAGATGAAAAAAATCCTTATGCTATCAGCCGCTGTTGCTGTCATTTCATTGACCGCTTTTGTCATCGAGACGCCCTCTCCTTCAACAAACGGCATTGATCTGAAAAATTTAGATAAAACAGTAAAACCTACAGATGATTTTTATCTGTTTGTAAATGGAAATTGGATAAAAAACAATCCTATACCTAACTCAGAAAGCGCATGGGGAAGCTTTAAGGAGCTGCAGGAAAAAAACACACAACGCCTGGCCCTTATTCTGAAAGAAGTTGCAGCCAACAAAACGGCTGCTGCCGGAAGCAACATACAAAAAATCAGGGATTTTTATAATGCTGCAATGGACTCAGTAAAACTGAATAAAGATAGAATGGCACCACTAAATCCGGAGTTGGAGCAAATCAGCAAAATTGCCAATACAACGGATCTTATAAAAGAAGTTGCGCACCTTCACCTAATTGGAATAGAGCCGATGTTTAATATATATGTTGATCAGGATGCAAAAGTAAGCACGCAATATATTACACATATACTACAAGGAGGAATAGGATTACCGGACAGAGATTATTACACCAATACCGATGAACGTACTTTAGGGATTCAAAAAGCCTATATCACTTATATTGGCAATATGTTTAAGCTCATGGGTGAGAAACCAGAGGAAGCTGAGAAAAATGCAAAAATTGTTTATGATATCGAAACAAGTCTTGCAAAAGTATCCATGACAGCAATTCAATTGCGTGACCCGGAAGCACAATACAACAAGAAAACAATACAGGAATTAAATACGTTTGCACCAAATTTACAATTAGCAAGTTTTTTTGATGGAGTAAACATCAAAGGCATCAACAACGTGATTGTTGCACAGCCTGATTTCTTTCAGCAATTAAATAAAGATATCGCTTCTGTAAGTTTGAATGATTGGAAAACATATCTGCGCTGGAATCTGATCAATGGTACGGCTGGACGATTAAGTGACGACTTTGTAAATGAAAGCTTTCAATTTTATGGAAAAACAATTTCAGGTACACCTGCCCTAAAACCACGCTGGAAAAGAGCATTGGCTGCAACAGATGGTTCATTAGGAGATGCCTTGGGTCAATTGTTTGTAGAAAAATATTTTACCGCAGATAGCAAACGCCGCGTAAATGAAATGGTGGATAACCTGATTGCAGCTTACAGGGAGCGAATTAACTCACGCGACTGGATGAGCCCTGAAACAAAAAAGCAAGCACAATCGAAATTGGATAAAGTGATCAGAAAGATCGGGTTCCCGGATAAATGGAAAGACTATTCTACTTTAAGTATTCAGACAGATTCCTACGTTGGTAATTTTTTCAGAGCAAACACTTACGCATTCAATGAAATGATTGATCGTCTTGGTAAGCCTATTGACAAAACAATCTGGCGATTAACGGCGCCAACCATCAACGCATATTACAATCCCACTATCAATGAAATTGTATTCCCTGCAGGGATTATGCAAGGTGTATTTTTTAATCCGGAAGCAGATGACGCTGTTAACTATGGTGGAATGGGTGCGGTGATCGGTCATGAATTAACACATGGCTTTGATGACCAGGGGGCACAGTTTGATGCGGATGGAAATTTGAAAAACTGGTGGACAAAAGAAGATTTGGAGCGCTTCAAACAAAAAACAGCATTACTTGTAAAACAGTTCGACAATTATGTGGCGATTGATGATGTGCATGTAAAAGGCGAATTGACATTGGGTGAAAATATTGCAGACTTAGGTGGATTGACAATTGCCTATTATGCATTTAAGAAATCATTACAAGGGAAACCTGTACCGGCAAAAATAGATGGATATACGGCGGAGCAACGCTTCTTTATATCCTGGAGCCAGGTATGGAGAGTGAGCATGCGCCCTGAGTATTTGAAAAATATGATTCAAACAAATCCCCATTCACCTGGTAATTTCCGTGCAAACGGAGCACCCAGCAATATGCAGGAATTTTACGATGCATTTGGCGTAAAACCTGGTGATAAAATGTATCGCCCGAAAGAGGAAAGAGCAGAAATTTGGTAACACTATACAAAGCCCAACCT
>DASRRA010000473.1:0-14020 GCA_035696085.1 Bacteroidia bacterium
GATGAATTGTTTTTGTGAATGGATTAATTTTACTATTTTCGCAATCCCAAAACAAAATTTGGGAACAATTATTAATCATTAAAATCAAAAACAAATGCCAGTAAAAATTAGATTACAACGTCATGGTAAAAAAGGCAGTGCCTATTACCATATTGTAATTGCGGATGGTCGTGCACCTCGAGACGGAAAGTTTATTGAGAAAATTGGTACGTACAACCCAACTACAAACCCAGCTACTATTGACCTGGACAGCGAAAAAGCGTTGACTTGGTTAAAAAACGGGGCTCAACCAACCGATACTTGTCGCGCTATCCTTTCTTACAAAGGACTGATGTACAAAAACCACTTATTAGGTGGTGTTGCAAAAGGTGCATTAACGCAAGAACAAGCAGATGCAAAATTTGCAAAATGGTTTGCTGAAAAAGAAGCAAAAATCACTTCTAAAGTTTCTAAATTAGCGGCTAGCCAACAAGATGCTTACAAAAAACGTCTTGCTGCTGAAGCTGCTGTGAAAGAAGCGAAATTAGCGAAAATTGCTGCTAAAAATACTCCGGCTCCTGAGGCACCTGCCGCTGAAGCTGCTACACCAGAGGCTGAAGCTCCACAAGCAGAAGCATAATAAAATGGTACTGATACGAAGAAGGGCAGCTGAAACAAAAATCAGCTGCCCTTTTTGCTAAACACAAACATATGGACAAAAACATTTACCCTATCGGAAAATTTGAATATGGCAAAACCTATTCAGATGCTGACACCCAACGCCACCTACAGGAGCTGGAACTATTTCCGAAACAGTTGAAAGCAATTGCAGCTGAACTTACGGAAACGCAATTAAGCAAGAGTTACAGACCGGGTGGCTGGAACGCCAGACAAATTGTGCATCACGTTGCCGATAGTCACATGAATGCCTATATGCGTATCAAGTTATCGATTACTGAAAATAAACCAGTTATAAAACCGTATGACCAGGATTTATGGGCAGCCTTGGAAGACAGCCTGAAACTACCAATTGAGTGTTCTTTACAAATGATTGAAGCGATCCATTATCGTATAGTTTATGTGCTGAAATCCGTTGATAAATCTTTGCTTCAGCGCAGCTATATACATCCGGAATACAACCGCGAGTTCAAGCTGGATGAGCTCATGGCTTTGTATGCATGGCATGGGAAGCATCATGCAGGTCACCTTACCGTTATTATCAACTCCTAGCACCAACTACATTTATTTTATGACAAAAGCGGAATGCTTCAATTTAGGATATATCTCCAAACGATCCGGTAATCACGGGGAGCTAACATTTGTGCTGGATGTGGACAATCCCATGCGTTACACCAAATTGGAATCCGTGTTTATTGACATCAATAATTCCCTCGTTCCTTTTTTCATAAAACGTATTCAAATAAGAGGAAACAATGCAACTGTTCAGCTGGAAGGAATTGATTCCATTGAAAAAGCAGAGGATCTATTAAAAACCAGCTTATTTCTTCCCTTAACATTCCTACCCAAATTAACCGGCAAAAAATTCTATTTTCATGAAATGCCTGGATACACCGTACACGATAAGCATGAAGGGGATATAGGTATTGTAGAAGAGGTACTGGATTTTCCGCAACAAGCCATCTTTAAGATCAAAAACGGCCCGTTCGAAATCCTGGTTCCAGCCAAAGAAGAATTCATCATTCGTATTGACCGGGACAAAAAACACCTGGAAATCGAGGCTCCTGAGGGATTAATTGATATTTATACCTCTACAAAACCCGACGACGAGTCTGAAAAAGAAGCGAATAATTGATAATTTGTTTTTTATTCGGGAAATTATTCTAATTTTATAATGAATAAAGGTCACGTTCGGTAAGTTTTGTTGTTTCAGTAATGGACATGTATGCCCAATCCTTTTTTTGTTTTTAAACAATTTACAATTAACCAGGACAAGTGCGCTATGAAAGTAGGCACTGATGCTGTACTTCTTGGCTCCTGGGTAAACCCTTCGAATGCTAAAACTATTTTAGATATTGGAACGGGAACAGGGATCATCGCATTGATGCTGGCACAACGATCAGGAGCGCGTATCGATGCAATTGATATTGATCGCAATGCATTTATCCAGGCAACTGAAAACATTGATGCCTGCAAGTGGAAGAACCGAATTCATGTTCACCACATTTCACTGCAAGAATTCGTGAAAGAACATACACAGAAATACGATCTCATCGTTAGCAATCCTCCTTATTTTATTGATTCTTCCAAAGCATCGGAAGAATCACGCACCAATGCAAGACATACCGATCATCTCCCTTTTGATGATTTATTGAAAGGTGTGTTAAATCTGTTGAATCCAACCGGTAAGTTTTACATCATTTTACCAATTAAAGAAGGAGAATATTTCCGGGAGATGGCGGCAGACAATAAATTGTACCTTACGAAATTAACCCGTGTTTTCACCAGAGCAGACAAGCCGGAAAAACGATTGTTGATGCGATTTGAATTTATCAACCGTATGTTTTCAGAAGATTCGATTGTGATTGAACAGGATGAAAGACACTCCTACACAGCTGCCTACCGTGAGTTGCTGAAGGATTATTACATGGCGTTTTAATTTTCTTTCTCTTCGAATTTTACTCCAAAGCTTTCCAATTCTTTTAACACCGGTTCGTAAATCTCCTTAATGGTGGGAATAACTACTCCCCTGGCTTTTATTTTATTTTGTAAAATTAATTTGGATGCAATCGCGAGCGGAATGCCAACTGTTTTAGCCATGGCCGTGTGAAGCGTGTCATCACCAACAACTACTAATGAAGAAGAAATATGTTTTAATTCTGATTTCGCATTTTTGTAACTGATGAGGTGTTGCATCACAATCATGTCTTTATCTTCTTGCTCCAGTTTCCATTTTTCTTCTAACAGGTCCTGTAACAATTGTGCGGGTGTAGCATCTGATAATTTTATTTTACGATCTCCGGTAATGCCTAACCATTCTATTTTGTTCCATGTTTCCTGGTCCATTTCTTCTCCCATAAAAGCAAACAATTTTTCTTTGATGGTTTTGTTTCCTTTTGGAAGAAAAGCTTGCAGTAGTTCTGAATACGTCAATTTTTCTGATGCTTCTATTTTATAGGTATCGTCGGTAAGTCCCAGCTTTACAAATACGTTCCATGCTTTGCAGAAGCCCGGCATGCGCAATGTTCCGCGTAGCATGGTTGGTATTGCATCAATGTGATATATTTTTCTATACGATAAGGAATCACGATTGGCATATCCTTCAAATTTTCCATGTCCTTCTACTTCAATTGTTTCGACTTGTATAAACAAGCGATTGTAAGGAATGTATTTATATGCTCCCTGATCAATAAACTGTGCAGTGCCCTGGCCTGCCAATACTACATTGCGCGGGTTCCAGGAAAACTTGTACCCCCAGGGATTGGTATTGTATTGAGGTGCGACCAAACCGCCGCAATAGGATTTGAAAGAAGTGAGCTCCCCGCCTGCTTCGTGTATCTGATCAATTAGTTTCATGGCAGAGGCATGATCAATTCCAGGATCCAACCCAATTTCATTTAACAGGATAACACCTTCTGCTTTTGCTTGCTCCTGCAAAGCGGCCATTTCTTTTGAAACATAAGATGCTGTTGCCATATGTTTTTTATAGCGTATGCAATCCTGTGCTACATTCATATGTAAAAATGCAGGCAACATGGAAATAACGAGGTCAGCCTGTTGAATTTGTTCCGTACGCTGCTTTTCATTATTGATATCAAACGCAATAGCAGTTGCATTTTTATGATTTGCTGTTTTTTGCTTTGCCAAATCCAATGAAATATCACCTACGGTAATCTTCCAATTTTCTTTTTCTGAATTATTTAATAAGTATTCTATTAATGAAGTGGAAGAGCGTCCAGCGCCAATTACGAATATTTTTTTCATACGAAAATTTATGGATGACCGAAATTAAAACTAATTCTTGTATGAAAGCTAAAAAAATGAAATGAGTGGTTAACTTTGTCTATAATTTTTTAGTGATGAATCACATTACAATCCGAAAAATCAGAAAGGAAGATAATCCTGCAATTGAAAACATTATTAAACAAGTGTTAACCGAACATGGTGTTAACAAACCGGGAACAGCTTATTATGACAGCAGTTTGCAGCACATGTTTGAATTTTATTCCGTTCCGAAAAGCATTTATTTTATTGCTGAAGAGAACAATCGCATTGTTGGAGGTGGTGGTATTTTCCCGACGGATGGTCTTCCTGCTGATACCTGTGAACTCGTTAAAATGTATTTGTTACCTGAAATGCGCGGTAAAGGAGTTGGGAAATCGTTGATTCAAACATGTCTTCAGTTTGCTAAACAAGCAGGTTACAAACGCATTTATTTAGAAACGATGAATGAGTTGTCAAAAGCTGTAAAGATATATGAAAAAACAGGATTTGAATTGCTAACTGGACCACTTGGAAATACAGGTCATTTTGCCTGTACCATTCGCATGATAAAACCATTAAACTAATGCAAAAAAAACTTTTAATCATTACCGGCATTTTAGGTGCACTTGCTGTTACACTTGGTGCAACAGGAGCACATGGCTTAAAAGAAAAACTGGGTACAGGATTGATTACCGAAGCCAACCTGGTATCATTCGAAACAGCTGCACGATATCACATGTATCACAGCATTGTATTGCTGGCATTGGTGTTTTTGTTTGAAAAATTTTCAGTAAAGATGCTGACTGCAGCCGCCTATTGCTTTATTATCGGCATCCTGTTTTTCTCCGGATCACTTTATTTGATGGCAACCTCCAAATTATTAGGACTAGGTAATGTAAGCTGGCTAGGGCCTGTTACCCCTCTTGGTGGGTTATTTCTCATAGCCGGTTGGATATTATTGATCTTTGCCGCCATCAAAAAATAATTGTTTTAAAACATCAATTCCTATTTTTATGACCAATTATAACTTGTACACAGCGTTAATGCGAAAAATTGCAGATGTGCAAAATGCTGCAGGTGTTTTAAACTGGGACCAGGAAACTTATATGCCTGAAAGTGGCGCAGACATGCGTGCCCAGCAATTGTCAACCTTATCCGGTATTGCACACGAGCTTTCTACTTCAGAAGAGCTGGGTGAGGTCTTAAATAAATTAACGTTTGATTCTTCCCTGAATGAAAAGCAAAAACGGAATGTGAAGATTTCTCTAAAGAATTACAACGACAGTAAAAAATACACAACTGCTTTTGTAAAAGAAATGAGCAAAACGATTTCGGAAACGTTTCAAGCCTGGCAAAAGGCAAAAGAAAAAGCTGATTTCAAACTTTATGCACCTCAATTAGAAAAGCTGGTTCGCTTAAAACGGGAAGAATGCAAACTGTTGGGTTATGTTGATCATCCTTATGATGCTTTATTGGATCAGTACGAACCTAAGGCAAAAACAGCAGATTTAGAAGTTTTGTTCTCAGATGTAAAATCGCAACTGGTGGATTTTATAAAACAAATTACAAGCAAACCCCAACATGCCGATCAGTTTATGTTTATCCATTATGACAAGCAAAAACAGTGGGACATTGGAATTGATTTATTGAAACAAATGGGATTTGATTTTGAGTCAGGTCGCCAGGATATATCTTCACATCCTTTTACCACCTGCTTCAGTTCGAAGGATGTGCGTGTAACGACACGGATTTCAGAAACTGATTTTCATGAAATGATTTGGAGTTGTATACATGAAGGGGGGCATGCGCTGTATGAACAGGGCTTGCCTATTGAAGAATATGGATTGCCATCCGGTGAGTATATTTCATTGGGTATTCATGAATCACAATCCCGTTTATGGGAAAACAATGTGGGCAGAAGCATCAATTACTGGAAATTCAATTATCCAAAATTGCAACAAGCTTTTCCGGAACAATTTAAAAATGTTTCTGTCGGTGATTTTTATAAAGCCATCAATGTGGTGAAGCCATCCTTGATACGAACGTCAGCGGATGAGCTTACCTATCACACACATGTGCTGATACGTTTTGAAATTGAAAAGGCGCTCATTGAAGGAAGCCTGGAAGTAAAAGATTTACCAGGAGTGTGGAACCAAAAGTATAAAGACTATTTAGGGGTGGAGGTGCCGGATGATTCAAAAGGTGTTTTGCAGGATATCCACTGGAGTCATGGTAGTTTTGGTTACTTTCCTACCTATTCATTGGGTAGTTTCTATGCAGCACAGTTTTATGCAGTTGCCAAAAAAGAGATCCCACAATTGGAAAAAGAGATTGGAAATGGAAATTTGAAGCCTTTATTGGAATGGTTGCGACAAAAAGTACATCAATATGGTAAATTTTATACAGCTGAAGAACTTTGTGTGCTAATTACCGGTGAAAAACTTAATTTTTCTTTTTTCATGAAATATGCAAAAGAAAAGTATAATGAATTATATAATTTGTAAATTAGCATCAAATTCTGTCCTCAACAGCATACAATTAGTGTCAAATTGCTTTTATTTCGTGCGTTTTTAGTTAAAATTTCTATTTTCTTATGATATATTAGCATACTCACATCCCCTGATGCAGGTATACGAGCTTAACAAATCCTGCGCTCAATATCTTTAGAACCAGTTCTTTAAACGAAAATTATCAAGACGAAAAGCTTAAAAAAGCTAGATTGTTATTTTTCTTTTTTATCGCTGAATGGCCCAATTACATTACCTTTGTAGCCTTTAAAACTTACATTACAAACTTTTTAGTTATAAACCAAAAACAAAAAAAATGAACGAATTTGGAATCAAAGCCAAGAATGCAAGCATTACGAGTTTAGGCCTGGGAAATGTATCCGCTGCCTATTGGAATTTAAATGTAGCAGAACTAGTAGAAGAGACCATTATCAGAGGGGAAGGAATGTTGACCGATACAGGTGCTTTAGCTGTAGATACAGGCGAATTTACGGGGCGCTCACCAAAAGACAAATTCATTGTCGTGGATGAGAAAACCAAAGATTCGATTTGGTGGGGAGATGTAAATTATAAATTTGAGTCCAGTAAATTTGATACGCTTTACAACCGTGTGACAGCTTATCTTGCTGGAAAAGAGATCTATGTGCGTGATTCTTATGCTTGTGCCGATCCAAAATATCGTTTAAATATTCGTGTGGTGACTGAATATCCTTGGTCCAACCTGTTTGCACACCACCTTTTCTTACGTCCAACCCAAGAAGAAATCCTGAATTTTAACCCGGAGTGGACGATCATCTGCGCTCCAGGCTTTAAAGCAACCCCGGAAATAGACGGAACCCGTCAGCATAACTTTACCATCCTGAATATGACCCGTAAAATCATTTTAATTGGTGGTTCGGGCTATACAGGAGAGATTAAGAAAGGTATTTTCTCTTTATTGAATTATTTATTACCGTATGAAAAAGGTGTATTATCCATGCATTGCTCTGCAAACGTAGGGAAAGACGGAGATACTGCCATTTTCTTTGGATTATCCGGAACAGGTAAAACTACTCTTTCTGCCGATCCAAACCGTGGGTTGATTGGTGATGATGAGCATGGATGGAGCGATAACGGCATCTTCAACTTTGAAGGTGGATGTTATGCTAAATGTGTAGACTTAACAAAAGAAAAAGAACCTCAAATATTCAATGCTGTTAAATTTGGTTCCTTATTGGAAAACATTGAATTGTATGAAAATACGTGCACGGTAGATTACTCCAATATCTCCAAAACAGAGAATACACGTGTAAGTTATCCGGTACCTTATATCGAAAATTCGGTGGAGCCATCTGTTGGCAAAACCCCTAAAAATATTTTCTTCCTGACCTGTGATGCGTATGGCGTACTTCCTCCTATTTCTAAATTAACACCAGGACAAGCGATGTATCACTTTATTTCCGGTTATACCGCGAAAGTTGCAGGTACTGAAGTGGGTGTTACAGAACCTACACTTACCTTCTCTGCTTGCTTTGGAAAAGTGTTCTTGCCATTGCATCCAACAAAATATGCTGAATTATTGGGTCAGAAATTAAAAGACAACAATGTGAACGTATGGTTAGTAAACACAGGCTGGTCCGGTGGATCCTATGGTGTTGGTAGCCGTATGAAATTGTCCTATACCCGCGCAATGATTACAGCTGCATTAACCGGTAAATTGGAAAAGGTAAAATATGATACCTTGCCTTTATTTAATTTACAGATACCAACCGAATGTCCGGATGTACCAGCAGAGATCTTAAACCCTCGCAATACGTGGAAAGACAAAGAAGCGTATGATGCAACTGCAAATAAATTAGCTGATTCATTTATTAAAAACTTTGAACAGTATGCTTCTGCTGCAAATAAAGAAACATTAGCTGCAGCACCAAAAGCAACTGTTACTGCATAATCAGATCTTTAAAACCAGGTCAACAGCAATTAAATTATTTATAGAAAGTCCCGCTTATGCGGGATTTTTTATTTGAATAGAATTAAAAGTTAGTAGAACCTGCATGCAAGCAGTAAGAAGCGCATTCATCACGAACTGTTCCCGATATCTCTTATATTTGCTAAATTTTATTCACCTGATGCATTTATTTTACACACCCGATATTTCCTTACCGGATTACACACTTAACGAAGAAGAAAGCAAGCATTGCATACGTGTGCTTCGCCTGAGCGTTGGTGATAAAGTGGTGTTGCTTGATGGAAAAGGCGGATGGTATGAAGGCGAAATCATTTCCGATCATCCAAAAAGATGTGAGCTTAAAATTACAAGTGAACAAAAAGAAGTGGGTAAATCATCCTATCATTTACAAATAGGAATAGCGCCCACTAAAAATATGGATAGACTGGAGTGGTTTGCTGAAAAGGCCACTGAAATAGGGATTGGTAGCATTGCCCTGCTCCACTGCCAAAACAGTGAACGGGATGTTGTAAAAACGGAGCGCCTTGAAAAGGTACTCGTTTCAGCCATGAAACAGAGTATGAACGCTTATCTTCCACAACTCCGTGAAATGAGTGATTTCAAAAAATTCATCGCAGCTTCCAAAACTTTTTCCGGACAGAAATTTATTGCACATTGTTACGATGCAGTTACAAGTGCCAACAAACCCCATTTGAAACAGGTGTACAAGTCGTCTGCAGATGTAATGATCTTAATTGGTCCGGAAGGTGATTTCTCATTGGATGAGGTGAACTATGCGCTTGAAAATGGTTTTCAGGAAATTTCTTTGGGTACTTCTCGATTAAGGACGGAAACGGCTGCTTTGACGGCTTGTTTAACGGTTCATATTATTAATAGCTAAACTTTATCTGAAAATAATATACCTATGTGTCTATTGTGTTTTTTAACCACATAGAACACATAGGCTATACTTATCTTTTAAAACTTAATATTTACTGATAAATTAAAAATAGTTCCCAACTGACTAAAATGTGAACCATCGTAAGTTGTCATGGAATAGCGTTGATTGAATGTAACAAAATCGGATTGTTCTTTCACCTTTGCAGGGTCATTTAAAATTGCTTCTCCCGCAGGTGTAAAGGCGACAAATTTCCACTCGGGTAGAACATTTAAAATATTATTTACCACAAAACCTACCGTTGTTCTATTAGTAATGCGATAGAAAACACTTAAGTCTGTCACCACTTTCGTTAAAAATTCAATACCTAGATTTTCGTTTAAGTCAGCATTTCTAAATTTGGTAGGACCAAACACGGTATTGCTTAAGTTGAAAGAGAAGCGCTGAATATCATAATCAATTCCAAGGATGGCTTTGAATTGAGGACGGGATGTAAACATTAATGCTTCTTGTGTTTGATTTAAAACGGTTTGACCAACCTCTTCAATTACGGACGGATTTTTCACGGCTCCAATCCGTTTGTTTTCAAGTGTGTAATTTCCGGAAAAATTAAACCCTAGCTTACCGGTTCCAAGCGCAAGGTTTCTATAGCTAACGACCAAATCCAATCCTGAAGTTCTTGTATCCACTGCATTTACAAAAAAGCTTAAACTTTTAATTCCGGAAGCATTCAGGATATTGTCTAACTCCGTATTGTTATTGCCTGTAGGTCGAATCGTATTACTTAAAATGATTCGGTTTTTCACCGTGATGTTATAATAATCCAATGTGAAACTTAAATTGTTAGACACCCTGTATCCCATACCCAGTGTAAAATTCACCGACTCTTCGGGTTTTAGTTTTGGTATACCCAAGGCTTTTGCTTCCGCAGAAACATTGTTCAATAAGCCTTGTACTTCTATCGTACCATTTCCAAAAGAGTATTGTGATTTTTGCGTGTAAATCTGGTGAAGAGATGGAGCTCTGAAACCGGTTGATGCTGATCCTCTCAATGATATTTTATCTTGTAAAAACTTATAACGTGTACTGAATTTTCCAATGACCGTATTTCCAAAATCGCTATAATTTTCAGCTCGTATTGTTCCATTCAATAAAAGGTTTGGTGTTGCATCCAATGCTACATCCAAGTAACCACCAATGTTGTGTCTGTTAGAGGAAAATGAGTTTACTTTATCATTTCCGGCAAATGACTCTGCCCCTCCTAAGATATAAGAAGCTTCATCTCCCGCAACTACTTCAAATGTCTCCGAGCGAAACTCAGCTCCCAACGCGATACTCACCTTTTCATTTAAAATTCTCGATACATCAACGTTTCCAACATCTTGTCTGAACTTTGCACCACCAGGGTGAAAGGTCGTAGGTGTTTTTGCCAGCACCGGTTTCGGACTGATTAATCCTGAATCAATTTCACTTTGATGTGCAGTATTAAATGCAATAGCATCCGCTCTGCTTTGTTCAATCCCATAATTAAGCGAGTTAGATACCAAGTAAGTTTGTTGATTACCACCGGTTGTAAAACTGACATCCGTGTTCCAACCATTCTTTGTGGATTTAAAACCAAGTGTTGCATTGTAATCACTCAATATTCCTTGAAACGTTGGACCAAATCCCATGTACTTTTCTCCCGGAGGAGTTAGTAAACCGTAATCTGTTTGTCTCCAATAAGGTGTTCTGTAATTGGCAAAACTATTCACACGTTTGTTCACATAGGCACCGTTATAGTAAAATTGGATGTTCTCTGTAATATCGGTTCCACCATTTACTAAAAATTTGATCGCCGATGTTTCCGGTGAACCATTTATATTTCCTGCATCTGGTTTTTCTTTTAAGAATGCCTGTACTTCTTCAATAGTGATGGGTTTTGATGCACTGGGATCATAAAACGTATTAAATTCTCCTTCTGCACTAACCTTTCCGGGACGATTGGCAAGTGCTGTTTTAGATAAATCAATTGTGTAGTTGATAAAACTTTTGCTGCTTAAGGCTGTTCCATTGTTAAAGCTAACGCCAAACATTTGTCCATCACCTTTAGAAGTTATTCCTGTTTTCAAATTCAGTGTTCCGTAATCTACGTGATCTTTTAATACAATGTTTACAACGCCTGCAATCGCATCGGAACCATATTGTGCAGAAGCCCCATCTCTTAAAATTTCTACACGTTTAATAGCATCCATTGGTATAGCTGCTAAATCTGCTCCGGTTTCTCCTCTTCCCGGAGATGTTTGAACATATAAAAGTGAGCTTAGGTTTTTTCTTTTCCCATTGATTAATATCAAGGTACGACTAGGTCCCATGTTGCGTATTTCATAGGGATCTAGCAGAGATGTTGCATCGTTTACCGGGGTTTGTACCGTATTAAAAGAAGGTACTAAATATTGCAATGCTTTGTCAAAAGTGGGTTGTCCGGTTGCAGCGATGTTACCTGCAGCAATAACATCCACCGGTAATGCAGAGGTGGTGCTGGATCGTGGTGGTGTGCGGGAACCTACAACTGTTATGCTTTGTAGGTCGGTACCCTCAATAAGCGAAATGGTCACATCCGTTTGATCGGTTATTTTTAGTTCTTGTGTTGCAAAACCAACAAAAGAGAATACGAGTGTGGCTTGTTCTTTTACAATTAATGTAAACTGTCCGTTTGCATTGGTGGTAGTGCCGTTGTAGGTGCCTTTCTCCACCACATTGACACCTGGCAGTGGATTTCCTTTTGAGTCATTGATGACTCCGGAAATATTCTGTTGTGCTAGCGCGCAACAGATAATTAGAAAATTAAAAATAACGAGAGCTAATTTTTTCTTCATACGATTAAATGATTTTAGTTAAGGTTAGTATTTTAAAATAATCGCCGAAGATGTAAAAAAAAATGTGACTGAATTTCTAACCTTTGATGAGGTTATTAACAGGTTGATTATAAATTATTTATAATGCGAAAAAAAAGGGAAAAGAACGCCGTAAAAGAGTTATTGCGACAACATTTACCGTCTTCTAAATTCAGAACAAATAATAGAAGTGGCAATGGCAGCATTGAGCGATTCCGTTTCTCCCTGGATGGTTTTAAAATGAGAAAAAGATGGGATAGTAATTTTATTTGATATAGCTGGAATTAATTCGGTGGCAATGCCTTTAGATTCATTACCAATCAATATAAAAGCGGCAGTTGGAAGTTTTTGCGTATAAATGTTTTCACCTTCTAATAAGGCTCCATAAATAGGAAGTTTTGTTTGCTTTTGATTCCGGGCAATGAGTTCAGACAATTCTTCATAATGAATTTTCACACGCGTGATAGAACCCATAGTTGCCTGAATAACTTTAGGATTAAAGACATCGGCGCTTTGATGACTACAGATAATGGTTTCAATTCCAAACCAATCTGCAATCCGGATGATGGTCCCCATGTTTCCGGGATCTTTGATGGTATCTAACAAAAGTGTTAGTTTACCGGATAGCTCTTCTATGTTTAATGTATAATGCGGTATTTCGCATACTGCAAGCATTTCGTTGGGAGTTGTTAAAGAGGAAATGCGTTCCAATTCTGCCGGTTTTATTTCAATACATTCCACCTGTGTTGGTATTTTCAATTTATCAATAGCAGAAGGAACGGAATAAATCTGTTTTACGCGGATCGCCGAACTCAATAATTCAGAAACGATTTTAGGTCCTTCTGCAACAAATAAGAGGTGTTCTTCCCTACCCTTTTTTTGTTTGAGTTCGTTTAAAAATTTAATCTGATTTTTAGAAATCATTTGCGTCATCCGGTTTAGCAAATACAAAGGTGCATAAAATTCTTTCAACCGTTCCTAAAAATTATCTTCTTGCTTTATAGAATAAAAGCTTAATTTTGCTATCAAGGATTAACGAAACGTGTGACTATACCGCCATTTCATATACGAGCATTTGTAATAATTGCGCTGCCTTTATTATTGTTTTCCTGTAATCCTACACGTCGATTGAAGGAAGGGGAATATCTGCTAGTGGAAAATACCATTATTGATAAAGATACCAAGCTTGATAAAAAGGAAATGGAGCCTTTCATCAAGCAAAAACCCAACAGAAAAATCTTTACTGTTTTCCGTTTTCACTTATGGCTTTACAACTTAGTGAAGGAGGACCGTTTAAAACGTAAGCAGGTTGAACAAGAAGCCCGGATAAAAAGACGTAATAGTTCCCGCATTGCAAAGGGCAAAAGACCACGAACCTGGAAAAGACAATTGATTGGTGAATGGCTGGAAGAAATTGGCGAACCACCGGTGGTGTACGATTCCATGTTTGCGAAAAAATCAGCAACGCAATTAAAATTATTTTTGGAAAGTAAAGGGTATTTCATTAGTACGGTGAAGGATTCCGTTTACTTGAAGCATAATAAAAGAGCAGAAGTGTTTTATAAAATTAAGGCTGCTTCACCTTATACAATAGGATCCTTGCAATATGTTATACCAGATGAACTGCTAAAATATTATGTGTTTTTAGATACTTCCAGGAGTTTAATTAAAAAAGGACAAAATTATGATGTGGATGTTCTTCAAAAAGAAAGGGATCGCATCACTTCCCAATTAAACAATGAAGGTTATTATCTGTTTACAAGAGATTATATTCACTACAAAGGCGATACAGGTACGGCCAGAAACCAGGTAAACTTAATACTAAGTATTAAGAATTATACGCAGCGGTTGAATCCCAATTCCGATTCATTAATTGAAATGCCTCATCAGC
>DASRRA010000474.1:0-2135 GCA_035696085.1 Bacteroidia bacterium
CTATGGAGATTTAGGGTATTTATAGCCGCTGAATCGGTTTTTTTCCCGATTTTCGGCAATCTTAATAAACCTGCTAATAATATGAAAGGCAACAGGCTCACGGTTTTTATTTTGGTTGCAATGGTGTTGGGAGTATTGACTGGTTATATTGTACATGAGAAAAGTTCACCAGAATCAATTCTAAAGTTTTCAACTAATATCAAGCTTCTTACTACCATGTTCCTTCGATTGGTGCAAATGATCATTGCGCCATTGGTGTTTACAACTTTGGTTGTTGGTATTGCAAAACTTGGTGATCTGAAAACTGTGGGGAGAGTAGGTGGTAAGGCTTTACTTTGGTTTGTGTCTGCATCATTGATCAGCCTGCTTCTTGGTTTAGTGCTTGTAAACTTTTTTCATCCCGGAACTGTTATTGATCTTAGCAATGCAGACACAGCAGGTGCAAAAGACCTGGTAAGTAAAACACAGGAATTTTCTTTGGCAAAATTTGTTGAACATGTTTTTCCAAAAAGTGTTTTTGAAGCAATGGCTAATAACGAAATACTTCAGCTCGTTGTGTTCAGTATTTTCTTTGGTGTTGCAGCTACTGGTTTAGGCGAATACTCCAAACCTGTAATTCATGCACTCGATGTAGCATCGCATATAATATTAAAAGTGGTTAACTATGTAATGAATTTTGCGCCTCTTGGGGTCTTCGGTGCTATTGCAGCAGTCATTGCTACAAAAGGGTTGCAGGTATTCAGTTTTTATGCACAGTACTTTTTATATTTTATCATAGGTATTGCTTTGCTTTGGATAATTTTAGTTAGTGTGGGCTATCTTATTTTACGAAACAGGATGCCGCAATTATTCAAAAGAATTTCCCAGCCATTATTAATAGCATTTAGCACAACAAGCAGTGAAGCGGTTTTCCCAAAACTAACAGAAGAACTAGAACGATTTGGTTGTAAAGACAAGATCGTTTCATTTGTATTGCCGCTTGGATACAGTTTTAATCTTGATGGCAGTATGATGTACATGACGTTTGCCAGCCTTACTATTGCACAGGCTTATGGAGTTCATATTGATCTGGGAACCCAACTCGTTATGCTTCTCGTGTTAATGCTAACAAGTAAAGGCGTTGCAGGGGTACCAAGAGCATCGTTGATAGTTGTTATTGCTACCTGTGCAATGTTTAAAATTCCCCCGGAAGGAATAGCATTGATATTACCGATCGACCATTTTTGTGATATGTTCCGTACAGCTACTAATGTTGTGGGTAATAGTATTGCAACTGCAGTTGTTAGTAAGTGGGAAGGGGCATTAAGTACTCCCCAGGATTCGCAAAAAAATATTTAATAGTTATCATAGTAAAAATAAATTATGGGCGACGACAAAGGATTTATTCAGAAGTTTATCGAATGGATTATTGAGTATGGAGGTTTATATGTTTTATTGCTGGTGGTATTTGCTGAAACTGGTTTATTTATAGGCTTCTTTTTCCCCGGTGATTCATTACTATTCGCAGCCGGTATTTATGCAGATGATCTTGCTAAAGAATTTTTTAATGTCCATTGGAGTGTAATAATGATAATGGTAATGATCGCTTCGGTATTAGGAAACATTGCAGGCTATTGGTTTGGATATAAAACAGGGCCATTGCTTTACGAAAGAAAGGAAACATGGCTTTTTAAAAGGAAACATCTTATTCGTGCAAGGAAATTTTATGATAAATATGGTAAGCCAACAATTTTCCTGGGCAAATTTCTTCCGTTTATTAGAACATTTGCTCCTATAGTTGCCGGGATGGTAAAAATGGAAAAACATGTTTTCATGTTTTATAATATCATAGGGAGTGTTTGTTGGGTAGCATCAATGATGTTAGGTGGTCATTTTCTTGAAAGCTGGGTTCAAAAAAAATATGACTTTAGCTTAAAGGATCACATTGAAGCCATTACTATTGCAATAATACTGGTGACAACTTTGCCTGTTCTATATAAAGTATTTTTTGGTAAAAAAGCGGATGATGATCCAGATACTGAATCATCGAATTCTTAACTATGGAAAAAAAACAATTCGGCATATTCTCTTTACCGGTTATTGTTGCTGCGCTAGGCTATTTTGTTGACATCTATGATCTGCTACTTTTTACCATC
>DASRRA010000475.1:0-6446 GCA_035696085.1 Bacteroidia bacterium
ATCAGTACTTCTTTTTGTTCCAAAGGTAATTGATCGATCAGTTTACGGACATCCTTACGGACTTGCCCTTTAATAATGTCCTCTTCTATATTCTTGTCCTCTATATTGAGAACACTGAATATGTCAAACTCTTCCCCTTCATCATTCACCCCCCCGCTGATGGTAGGCATGCGCTTATTTCTGCGGAAGGTGTCAATAATAAGATTATGGGTAATCCGCAGAACCCAGGGTAAAAATTTACCTTCTTCATTATATGACCCCTTTTTAAGGGTAATAATAATTTTAAAGAATGTATCCTGGAAAATGTCTTCCGCTAATGCTCTATCCTTGACAGTAAGCATGATATAACTAAAAATTCTGCGTTTGTGACGTTGAATTAAAGAAGCTAATGCTGTTTCGTCGCCGTTGATGTAATTAATAACGAGTTCTTGATCGTCAATAAACTGTTTCTGTGCAGGCATAGGACCTCCTTTTTTATTGTTAGTTAGACTTATAAAAAAGTAACAGTTTATCCTATATGGTGGTCTCCTATGATTTTAAATCAATTACCAGCGTAATTGAAGGGTTTGTATTCTTTTAATTGGCCAGTAAAGTCAATGCTTTCAACGCATTTTTCCTTAACTCCGAAACAAATATACTCTAATATACGAGAAAAACAAAAGTTAAATGATTAATTTTGCAAATCTTTTATTTAAGGGTCGATTTTTCGACTTTAAAGGTAAGTTTTAGGGGTTATAGGGTAATATTTAATTCGAGAGGAGCTGATAATGGCAAAGCCAATTGACATAGACAAATTAAGTTCAAAAGAGTATATATTAATTAAAGGAGCACGAGTACACAATTTAAAAAACCTGGATATAGCCATACCCAGGAATAAGTTAATCGTGATTACCGGGCTATCAGGTTCCGGTAAATCCTCATTGGCCTTTGATACACTTTATGCAGAAGGACAAAGACGTTATGTGGAGAGCCTTTCTTCCTATGCCCGCCAGTTTCTGGGGCGTATTGACAAACCGGAAGTGGATTATATTAAGGGTATCTCCCCTGCTGTGGCTATTGAGCAAAAAGTAAACACCCGTAATCCCCGTTCAACAGTGGGAACCTCTACGGAGATTTACGATTACCTTAAATTATTATATGCGCGCATTGGTAAAACATTTTCACCTATTTCAGGTGGGCAAGTAAGACGTGATACAGTGACCGATGTAGTCAATTACATCAAAACCTTACCGGATCAAAGCCGCATTTTAATTTTGTCGCCTTTAAAATCTACGGGCGATAAGTCTTTGAAAAAACAGTTGGAGCTGTTGGCACAACAAGGGTTTACCCGTGTGCTTTACCAGGACAATGTGCAAAAGATTGAAGATTTCCTGGAAACAAAATTCTCTGAAAAGAATACCATTTATATAGTTATTGATCGTGTTACAATTAAGCATGAAGATGAAGATACGGAAAATCGTATCTCTGATTCTGTTCAAACGGCTTTTTACGAGGGTGATGGTGATTGCATAATAAAGCTTGTTACAGAAGATGCTGCGGCAAGGAAATTAGAAGTGGCTGAACCGGTTGCAAAAACAAAAGCTTCCAAAGGCAAAGCAAAACAGGCAGAAGCTGCTACTTCTACTGAGCGGGATGTCAATCTTATTTCATTCTCCAATCGTTTTGAATTGGATGGAATTACCTTTGAAGAACCCAATGTGCATTTCTTTAGTTTCAATAATCCGGTAGGTGCGTGTAAAACCTGCGAGGGCTTTGGAAATGTGATGGGCATTGATGAAGATCTTGTTATCCCCAACAAAAATTTGTCTGTATTTGAAGATGCTATTGTTTGTTGGAAAGGAGAAAAAATGAGTGAATGGAAAGATGTGCTTGTTAAAAATGCGCATAAGTTTGATTTCCCTGTGCACCGCCCTTTCTATGATTTAAGTGCAAAAGAAAAGAAGTTACTGTGGACAGGAAACAAATATTTTGAAGGATTAAATGCTTTCTTTGAATTTGTTGAATCACAAGTTTATAAAATTCAATACCGCGTGCTATTGTCACGCTACCGCGGAAAAACAGTTTGCCCGGATTGCCATGGTACGCGCTTAAGAAAAGATGCGTCTTACGTAAGGGTAGCCGGCAAATCGATTACAGACATTGTGTTAATGCCTGTGAAAGAATCCCTGGAGCTGTACAAAAAAATTGAGCTTTCGGCTTATGATACAGAAATTGCCAAACGCATTTTAATTGAAATCACCAATCGCTTACAATTTTTGGATGATGTAGGTTTAGGTTATCTGGCGCTCAACCGTTTATCCAACTCGTTATCCGGTGGTGAATCGCAACGCATCAACCTCGCTACATCATTGGGAAGTAGCTTAGTAGGTTCTATGTATATTTTAGATGAGCCGAGTATTGGTTTGCATTCAAGGGATACAGAACGTTTAATAAACGTACTTACGCATTTAAGAGATATTGGTAATTCCGTAATTGTGGTTGAACACGATGAGGAAATTATGAAAGCTGCAGATCAATTAATTGATATTGGGCCGATGGCCGGAGCACATGGTGGGCAGCTTGTTTTCCAAGGAACGCACGAAGACCTGGAACATGAGACAAAGAGCTTGACCGCTTTATATTTAACCCGAAAAGAAAAAATTCCTGTTCCTGCTTCCAGAAGAAAGTGGAACCGTTTCATTGAACTGGAGGGTGCCAGAGAAAACAATTTGAAAGACGTAGATGTCAAATTTCCGCTGAACATTCTTACCGTTGTAACCGGTGTGAGTGGATCCGGAAAGACTTCACTTGTAAAACGTATTTTGTATCCTGCACTTAAAAAAATTCATGGTGGCTTCGGTGAACAAACCGGAAGTTTTAAACGTTTGGGTGGTGATATCAATGCGATTTCTGCAATTGAGATGGTGGACCAAAACCCTATCGGAAAATCTTCACGATCTAATCCTGTTACCTATGTAAAGGCTTATGATGACATACGAGCTTTATTCGCCGATCAGTCTTTAGCAAAAAACAGGGGGTACAAACCTTCTCACTTTTCATTCAATGTGGATGGAGGGCGATGTGAAGTTTGTGAAGGAGAAGGTGAAGTACAAATAGAAATGCAGTTCATGGCTGATATACATTTAGTTTGCGAAGCCTGCAACGGTAAGCGTTTCAAACAAGATATACTGGAAGTAACGTACAACAACAAAAACATTTCCGATGTATTGGACATGACCGTGGAAGAAGCCATCCTTTTTTTCGACGCTGCAGAGAAATCAAGTAATACGGAGAAAAAAATTGTACAGAAATTAAAACCATTGCAAGATGTTGGATTGGGATATGTGCATTTAGGGCAATCTTCCAGCACCTTGAGCGGTGGTGAGGCACAACGGATTAAGCTGGCTTCGTTCTTGGGAATGGGGCAAAGTAGTTCTACGCCTACCCTATTTATTTTTGATGAGCCTACTACCGGTTTGCATTTTCATGATATTTCAAAATTGTTATATGCTTTTAATGCGCTCATCAATCAAGGGCATTCCTTGATTATCATTGAGCACAATGCAGAGGTAATCAAGTGCGCGGATTGGGTTATTGACCTTGGCCCTGAAGGAGGAAACGATGGTGGATCTATTATTTTTGAAGGTGTACCAGAGGATTTAGTAAAGGAGAAAAAATCTTACACCGGTATCTATTTAAAAGACAAATTGGATTAGATTTCAAAGGATGCAGCGAATCAATATCAACTATTTAGCTCTTGTTCTATTTGTGCTTTCCATTTTATTTTTTTACCGAACCATTGCTTACAAAGCTGTTTGGGATGATGAACGCACCCATTTTACGCCGCTTGTGCAGGATAAAATGGATCATCACATGGGTTCTTTTTGGAAAAAGCAATATGGTATGTATATTCCCATTTCGTATTCTACCTGGGGAATAGTGAAGCGAATGGCATCTCCGAATGGCTTTAAACCAGCACCTTTTCATGCACTCAATGTAATTGTACACAGCATTAATGGTGTCCTCCTCTTTTTCTTATTATTGCTCCTTTTCAAGAACAATACCAGCGCATTTATAGGCAGTCTCTTGTTTTTAATTCATCCACTACAAGTGGAGGCCGTCTCCTGGATTGCTGAATTCAGAGGGGTGTACGCCGCATTTTTTTGCCTAATCTCCTTGTTATTCTTTTTTCATCACCTTGAAAAAAAACGTACGGAGAAAGTTTCAGAGCTTCTTTTTTCAAGAGGATTCATCCTTTCATTTCTGTTTTTTGTGTTGGGATTATTTTCAAAACCTATAGTCGTTATATTGCCTTTTATAATCCTCGTACTTGTGTGGCGCTTCTATCCGGTGAAAACAAAAACAGTTGCTATCTCCATCCTCACCTGGTTTTTACCGATTTTCATCGTTTCCTTTTTCCTGCTTGTAAAAGGGGCTTCCGTTCACACGCCTGTCATGGAACGCTTTGTCGTTGCCGGTTATGCCATCGTTTTTTATTTAAAAAAAGTAATTTTTCCTTTCCCATTGGCTCTTTGTTATGGGTATTCTTTACAGGTAGTAGTTGCCAATCCATTTTCTTACGTTTCGCTTATTCTCAGCATAGGAATAATTTCATTCGTTATTTACAAACGCCATACGTTTCCTGATTTGTTTGCAGGCATTCTAATTATTATTACTTGCCTCTTACCTGTGTTGGGTCTCATTCCATTTGAATATCAAAAGTTTTCGGTTGTTGCAGACCGGTATATGTATATGGCATTTATTGGCATTGCCTTCCTTGTTCCACCTATTGTGAAGCGTATGGAAAATAATGTTAGTTTAAAAGGAGGCGTTGTCATCGTTTTTGTTGTGTTGAGTATTCTTACAATAAAACAAACAGCGGTCTGGAAAGACGAGCTAACACTCTGGAATCATACGCTGACACATTTCAGGAACAACCCCAAAATATACTATAACAGAGGTGTTCAGTATTCCATTAAACGGGATTTTGAAAAAGCAATAGCAGATTATACGCGAGCACTTGAAACCGATTCAACCGATACGAATATTTTATTTAATCGTGCAAATGCTTATGAAAACCTGAACGATTTTGAGGCTGCATTTCATGACTATAATGTTTCATTAAGAATTAATGCAAAAGCCGGAGATGTTTACTATAAACGTTCTCATTTATTTATGATGAGCGGGAATTTGGATAAAGCCCTGGACGACCTGCAAATGGCTGAACAATATGGCTTCCCCGTTGATACAAGATATAAAGATGTACTTTTAAATATGAAGTTTGCGCGCTAAAGCTTCTGCGTACAAACCTTTGCTAAAGCTTCAGATCATGCAGTAATCCTTCGCTTTAGCTTTGGATCACGCAGTAAAACCTTTGGGGTTCGCTATCTCTTCTTTAAATTGCAAATCAAATAAACGTTTGTACTGCCCATTGAACCTCAATAGTTCCTGATGATTTCCCATTTCTACAATTTGCCCTTTATCCATTACGATTATTTTATCGGCCTTTTGAATCGTTGCCAGTCGATGTGCAATGATAATGGATGTTCTACCCCTTGTAAGAATTTCCGTAGCCTGTTGAATTAATTTTTCAGAAGCCGTATCGATGGATGATGTGGCTTCATCCAAAATTAAAATTTTCGGATCGTATACATAGGCACGGATGAATGAAATCAATTGCCGTTGCCCTACTGATAACATACCTCCCCTTTCCATGGCGTTGTAATCATAACCACCTGGCAAAGCACTAATGAATTCATGTGCGCCCACAATTTTTGCTGCTGCTATAATTTGTTCTCTTGAAATAGCTGGATTATTTAAACTGATATTATTCGCCAGCGTATCTGAAAATAGAAACACATCCTGCAATACCACACCGATATTTTTTCGGAGGGAATTTAATTCATAATCACGGATGTTGATTCCATCAATGCTAATAACACCCTTATTATATTCATAAAAACGGTTCAGCAGGTTAATGATACTTGACTTACCAGCTCCTGTGGCTCCAACCAATGCGATCGTTTGGCTTTTTTCAACGGAAAAAGAAATACCTTTCAAAACCCAAAGAGGAGCAATATCCATTGGTTCTGAATCATCAATAAGATCGTAGTTATAAGCAAACCACACATTTTCAAATTCAATTTTTCCGGTAATATGTTCTGCCGTTTTTGTTCCTGTTGCCGGAATAAACTCTTCCGTATCCAACACTTTAAATACACGCCCGGAAGAAACCATCCCCATTTGCAAGGTATTGAAACGATCTGCTAATTGACGTATTGGGCGAAACATCATATTTAAAAATAGAATGAATGCAACAAGATCACCTCTGTTTGTTGTGCCAAGCATTAGTTCCCTTCCGCCCCACCATATCAATAACCCAACAGAAACGGAAGATAAAATTTCCACCACGGGAAAGAAAATGGAATATGCCATGATGGATCGAATATTGGCATCCCGGTGCTTTT
>DASRRA010000476.1:0-6496 GCA_035696085.1 Bacteroidia bacterium
GGTAACTGAAATTATAAAATAGTTTAGAGTTTAAGGTCGGGGGCTTGAAATATGAATAATATTTCAAACCCCTTTGGCTTTTCTCGAAGCTCCCCACCCTGCTAATATAAACAGGTGTAGTTCAAGGGTAGAATAGAGGTCTCCAAAACCTTTGATGGGAGTTCGAATCTCTCCACCTGTGCACAAAGAAAACAATTGCTTGTCATATTAGTGAAACGCTGAATGACAAACGCTAAATAAAAAAGAATTATGAGCAAATTCAAAGCTTACTTAAACGAAACGTCCAACGAGCTATTTCACAAAGTGAGCTGGCCAAGCTGGAGTGAGTTGCAAAGCAGTGCTATTATTGTTGCTGTTGCTTCTGCAATCATAGCATTAGTTGTTTTTGCAATGGATAAAGTATTCGAAATGTCAATGCAGGCAATCTATCATTTATTTTAGTAACGGAAACAATTAAAAAGAATGAGCGAGCAAATAAAAGCTGACACTGTTAAAAAATGGTACGTTGTAAGAGCTATCAGCGGACAGGAAAAAAAGGTGAAGCAATATATGGAAGTGGAAATTAATCGCTTAGGATTAACACCGTATGTATCACAAATTTTAATTCCTACTGAGAAAATTTACCAAATCAGAAATGGTAAAAAAGTTAGTAAGGAACGCCCTTTTTACGGTGGCTACATTTTAATAGAAGCAGCATTAGTGGGAGAAGTACCTCACGTGATTAAAAATATTACCGGTGTTATCGGCTTTTTAGGTGAAACAAAAGGAGGATTACCGACACCAATCCGTTTACCAGAAGTAAACAGAATTTTAGGTACTGTAGATGATTTAGCGGAAAGCGATGCACAATTGAATATACCTTTCATTGTTGGTGAAACAGTAAAAGTAATCAATGGCGCATTCAACGGATTTACCGGAACAATCGAAAAAGTGAACGAAGAAAAGAAAAAACTAGAAGTAATGGTGAAAATTTTCGGAAGAAAAACACCATTGGAACTAGGATATTTAGAAGTAGAAAAAGAAGGTTAACACAATCCTGTTTTTAAAGTGTAAATAATAGCGCTTCCAGCTAATTCTCAATTTAACCTTTAAAAACAACTAATTAAAAACAACAATGGCAAAAGAAGTAAGTGCTTTAATTAAGCTACAAATAAAAGGAGGGGCAGCTAACCCTTCACCCCCAATTGGTCCTGCATTAGGTGCAAAAGGTGTTAACATCATGGAGTTCTGTAAACAATTCAATGCAAGAACTCAGGATAAAGCTGGTAAAGTTATTCCGGTAATCATCACGGTTTACAATGATAAATCATTTGAATTTATCACAAAAAACCCTCCGGTAGCTGTATCATTATTAGAAATTACAAAAGTGAAACAAGGATCAAAAGAATCTAACCGTCTAAAAGTTGGTAATGTTTCTTGGGATCAAATTCGTCAGGTTGCGGAGGCAAAAATGCCGGATTTAAATTGCTTCTCGATTGAATCAGCAATGAGCATGGTTGCAGGTACTGCCCGCAGTATGGGTTTAACTGTAACAGGTGAATCGCCAATCAAAAAGAAATAAGTTTAACAGGTGGAGTCCTCGTCCGCTTTAGCCTTGGCGAAAGCGGGTCGGACGTTTGAACATCATAAAATCAAAATAATGACTAAAATTTCTAAAAAAAGAAAAGCAGCATTAGCAAAGTATGATCCTGCAAAGGCATACTCTCTTGCAGAGGCAGCGAAAATCGTTAAAGACATCACCAACGTAAAATTTGATGCATCCATTGATTTAAGCATTCGTCTTGGAGTTGATCCACGTAAAGCAAATCAAATGGTTCGTGGTTCGGTTACATTACCACACGGTTCAGGTAAAACAATGCGCGTATTAGCATTGGTTACGCCTGATAAAGAAGCAGAAGCAAAAGCTGCTGGTGCTGATTTCGTTGGATTAGATGAATACATTGAAAAAATTAAAGGTGGTTGGACCGATGTAGATGTGATCATTACTATGCCTTCAGTTATGGGTAAAGTAGGTGCATTGGGTCGTGTTCTTGGACCTCGCGGTTTAATGCCTAACCCGAAGACAGGTACTGTTACCATGGAAATTGGTAAAGCAGTAACAGATTCTAAAGGTGGTAAAATAGATTTTAAAGTTGATAAAGCCGGTATCGTACAATCACTAGTTGCGAAAGCTTCTTTTGATGCCGCTAAGATTGCAGATAATGCAAACGAATTGTTACAATCGATTGTAAAATTAAAACCATCGTCAGCAAAAGGTACTTATATCAGAAGTATTTACATGAGCTCTACTATGAGCCCAAGTATTGAAATTGATAGTAAATTTTTAGGACAATAATTTCCGCCGAAGCACTAGCATAGGAGGATAAAAAAACATTTTTGAGACGGCTTCCACGGATCAAAAATTAAAAACCAATAGAAATGAGAAAAGAAGAAAAATCACAAGTAATAGACTCGTTAGTTGAGCAATTAGCAAACAACAGTCATTTCTATTTGACCGATGTGTCTTCTTTAACTGCTGAAAAAACATCACAGTTAAGAAGATTGTGTTTTAATAAAAACATCAAATTACTTGTAGTTAAAAATTCATTGCTTCAAAAAGCAATGGAACGCTCTACAGGTAAGAATTACCAGGAGATCATTGACAATGCATTGAAAGGATCTACAGCAGTTATGTTTTCAGAAGTTGGAAGCGATCCTGCTAAATTGATTAAACAATTTCGTGAGAAAAACGATAGACCACTTTTAAAAGCTGCATTTGTTGAAGAAAGCACCTACATTGGCGACAACCAATTAGATACATTGGCTAGCATTAAATCCAAAAATGAACTTATCGGTGATATTATTGGATTGCTTCAATCTCCTGCTAAGAATGTTATTTCCGGTCTTAAAGCCTCTGGCGGTAAATTGGCTGGAATCGTTAAAACACTTTCGGATAGAAAGGAATAATAAACCGTTGAAAACAGAATGGTGTAACGCTTTCTGTTAACAGCAACAAGTAAATTAAACAAAAACAGTAATTAATAATTAAAACAATAAATAAAATGGCAGATTTAAAATCTTTCGCTGAGCAATTAGTAAACTTAACTGTAAAAGAAGTTAATGAATTAGCTCAAATCTTAAAAGATGAGTATGGTATCGAACCAGCAGCAGCAGCAGTTGCAGTAGCAGCAGGTGGTAACGCAGGTGGTGGTGCAGCAGCAGCTGAAAAAACAGCTTTTGATGTAGTACTAGTTGACGCTGGTGCAGCAAAATTAGGAGTTGTTAAAGTTGTGAAAGACTTAACAGGTCTTGGTTTGAAAGAAGCTAAAGATTTAGTTGACGGTGCTCCAAAACCAGTAAAACAAGGCATCACTAAAGAAGAAGCTGAAGCATTGAAAAAACAATTAGAAGAAGCAGGAGCGAAGGTTGAAGTTAAATAAGCAATTGCTAATACACAATTTATAAGGTAAGGACCTCATTTCTGATCAACCATCAGAATGAGGTCATACCCTTTTGTTGTTTATTCTGTTTCTCTTAATTAACCCAGCCTGATTTATGTTTTGCATATCTCAGGTTTAAATCTTAAGCACCTTGGCTCAATCAAAAAAACCTCAGAGAATAAGTTTCGCATCTATTAAAAGTCAAATCGATTACCCTGACTTTTTAGATATTCAACTTCAATCCTTCCAGGATTTCTTCCAGTTGGAAACAACTTCAGAAAACCGTCAAAATGAAGGTCTTTACAAAGTTTTCGCAGAAAACTTTCCAATCTCCGATGCACGAAACAATTTCGTATTGGAATTTTTGGATTATTTTATTGACCCGCCTCGTTACTCCATCGATGAGTGTATCGAACGTGGTTTAACATACAGCGTTCCGCTTAAAGCGAAACTACGCTTGTATTGTACAGATCCTGAACACGAAGATTTTGAAACAATCGTGCAGGACGTTTATTTGGGAACCATCCCTTACATGACTCCAAAAGGTACATTCGTTATCAATGGAGCTGAACGCGTAATTGTATCCCAATTACACCGTTCTCCAGGTGTGTTCTTCGGTCAAAGCCGTCACGCGAATGGTACAAAGTTGTACTCTGCCCGCGTTATTCCTTTCAAAGGATCTTGGATTGAGTTTGCTACAGACATCAATAGTGTTATGTATGCTTACATCGACCGTAAGAAAAAATTACCTGTTACCACTTTATTAAGAGCCATCGGATTTGAAAGCGATAAACAAATCCTTGAAATATTCGGCCTTGCTGATGAATTAAAAGTTAGCAAAGCTGCACTGAAAGCTGCAATCGGTAGAAAATTAGCAGCACGCGTTTTAAAAACGTGGGTTGAAGACTTTGTGGATGAAGATACAGGAGAAGTTGTTTCCATCGAACGTAATGAGGTAATCATTGACCGTGAGACCATTTTAGATAATGCTCACATTGATATGATCGTTGATGCAAACGTGAAATCTGTTATCCTTCACAAAGAAGATGTAAATGCTGGTGATTATGCCATCATCTACAACACCCTTCAAAAAGATACATCCAACTCTGAGAAAGAAGCGGTAGAGCATATCTATCGTCAGTTACGTAACGCTGAACCACCAGATGAAGAAACAGCTCGTGGTATCATCGATAAATTATTTTTCTCGGATAAACGTTATGACCTTGGAGAAGTGGGTCGTTACAGAATCAATAAAAAATTGAATCTGAACACACCTTCTGATACAAAAACTTTAACAAAAGAAGACATCATTTGCATCATCAAATATCTGATCGAACTTGTAAACTCGAAAGCAGATGTGGATGATATCGATCACTTGAGTAACAGACGTGTTCGTACAGTTGGTGAACAATTGTATGCACAATTCGGTGTTGGTCTTGCCCGTATGGCTCGTACCATCCGCGAACGTATGAACGTTAGAGATAACGAGGTGTTTACACCTACTGACTTGATCAATGCAAAAACATTGTCATCTGTTATCAACTCATTCTTTGGTACCAACCAGCTTTCTCAATTCATGGATCAAACCAATCCATTGGCTGAGATCACGCACAAAAGAAGACTTTCTGCCCTTGGGCCTGGAGGTTTATCCAGAGAGCGTGCAGGTTTCGAGGTACGTGACGTTCACTACACACACTACGGACGCTTATGTACAATTGAAACACCGGAAGGTCCAAACATCGGTTTGATTTCTTCGCTTTGCGTATTTGCAAAAATCAATAAACTTGGTTTCATCGAAACACCTTACATGACTGTAACAGGCGGTAAAGTTGATGTGGAGAAACCAGTTGTTTATTTGAGCGCTGAAGAAGAAGATGCAAAAACAATTGCACAGGCAAATGCACCGATCGATAACAAAGGTAAATTCGAAGAGTCAAAAGTGAAAGCACGTTACGAAGGTGACTTCCCGGTTGTAGAACCTGAGAAATTACAATTGATGGACGTTGCTCCTAACCAAATTGCTTCGATCGCCGCATCCTTGATTCCATTCCTGGAGCATGATGATGCGAACCGCGCCTTGATGGGATCCAACATGCAACGTCAGGCTGTACCATTGTTACGCCCTGAAGCACCTATCGTTGGAACCGGCTTAGAGCCACTTGTTGCGCGTGATTCACGTGTATTGGTGAATGCTGAAGGCGAAGGAACAGTAGAGTATGTGGATGCAAACGAAATTGTTATTCGCTATGTTAGAACCGAAGATGATCGCTTGATCAGCTTTGATGAAGACATCAAACGTTACCAATTAACGAAATTCCGTAAAACCAACCAAAGTACTTGTATCAACTTAAAACCGATTGTTACAAAAGGTGAAAAAGTTGTAAAAGGACAAGTATTGTGCGATGGTTACGCAACTCAAAACGGTGAGCTTGCTCTTGGACGTAACATGAAAGTGGCTTTCATGCCTTGGAAAGGTTACAACTTCGAGGATGCGATCGTTATCTCTGAGCGCGTTGCTCGTGAAGATATCTTTACATCTGTTCACATTGATGAGTATGCATTGGAAGTACGCGATACAAAACGTGGATTAGAAGAGTTAACAGCTGATATTCCTAACGTTTCTGAAGAAGCTACAAAAGACCTGGATGAAAACGGATTGATCCGCATTGGTGCTGAAGTAAAAGAAGGGGATATCTTAATCGGAAAAATTACGCCGAAAGGAGAAACAGATCCTTCACCAGAGGAAAAATTATTACGTGCCATCTTTGGTGACAAAGCAGGTGACGTGAAAGATGCATCCTTGAAAGCGCCACCATCATTACGTGGTGTGGTCATCGATAAAAAATTGTTCTCCAGAGCAATTAAAGATAAAAAAGCAAAAGCAGAAGAAAAACCGTTGTTGGAAAAAATCGACAAGGAACACAATGCTGAAGCTGCAACATTGAAAGCAAAATTAATTGATAAGCTTTTTGTGTTGGTGAACGGAAAAACTTCTCAAGGCGTGTTGAACGTGTTGAAAGAAGAAGTGGTTCAAAAAGGAATCAAATTCACACAAAAAAGCTTAGAAAAAATTGATT
>DASRRA010000477.1:0-7759 GCA_035696085.1 Bacteroidia bacterium
TTTTTATATGCTTTCAATAATGGCTAAAAAGATACAATCTCTAACCGGGATCAAGAGTTATCTGAGTGTGAGTGTGAGTATACAAGAATTCAAAATCACGCGCGCAGAAATTCACTATACCAATAGCCAGAGTCCTTTACAATGCGTTGCTGCGTATTGAAATCAACATATACAATTCCAAATCGAGGGAAATAACCTTCGCTCCATTCAAAATTATCTATGAATGACCAAACAAAATAACCTTTCACGTTGATGCCTTCATCTTTGGCTCGTTTAACTTCTGCTATATGCTTCCGTAAATAATCCGTTCTGTAGGTATCCCTCACCCCTTCCTGATCCGGTACATCATTAAAGGCTGCGCCGTTCTCAGTAATAATTATTTTTTTTACACCGGTATAGGCAGCTACTTTTTTTATTACTTCATACATGCAAGGAGGGTGAACTTCCCAATTCATGGAGGTAATCGCAGCATCCCGCTTGTAGGCATGGATGAGTTTTGCTTTTAAATAGGGAACAAAATAAGAATGCTTCACCACTTCCCGAGTATATACTTGCAAGCCCACAAAATCAAAAGGGGTTTTCAGATTTGCTTCATCCTCCTTTTGTACGTATTTCTCAATCGCTTTCAATACTTTCAAATCCGTATGCGGATAAAATAATCCCAAGGTAGGTTCAATGGCCATACGGTTGAGGATAGCATCTACACGTTTGCAGGCTTCCTGATTTCGCACATTGCCTTTTAAGTTGGGTGTTATAAATGGTTCCATATGTGAGAACGAGAAAGTACTGCCCACTTCACTTTCCGGATATTTTTCTTTAATGATTTGAAAGCCGATGCGCTGACACAAGGATGCGTGATGAATAGCAGGTAAAAAATTAGGAAGGCCTGTTCTTCCCGGTGCATGTATACCCAGAAAATAGCCACCACCAGTAAAAGCGATGGGTTCATTCAAGACCATCCAGTGCTTTACTTTGGAGCCAAAATGCTTCACGCATAATTCAACATATTCTTTGAACCAATCCAAAATTGCCCGATTGGGCCAACCACCTTTTTTTTCTAATGCATACGGAAGATCCCAGTGATACAGCGTTACCCAGGGCACAATTCCATTTTCAAGACAGGTATCAATTACCTTGTGATAAAATTGTATGCCTTTTTCATTTACCGCCCCTGTTCCATTGGGTAACAAACGTGACCATGAAATAGAAAAACGAAAATGCCGGATGCCCAATGATTTTAAAAGAAGAATATCCTGCCTAAAAAAATTATAAAAATCAGCCGCTTTATTACCATTATGGTTTTGATAAATCTTTCGCGGTGTATTGGAAAACACATCCCATATAGATGGGCCCTTTCCGTCTTCATTGTAAGCGCCTTCTATCTGGTAGGCGGATGTAGAAACGCCCCAGCAAAAATCGTCTCCAAAATCACTTGCGTTCACCAATTATTTTTTTGCTAATTGTAAATTAAAATCCGTAGGAGGAACATATATAGATGAACTTACCTTCTTTGTGGTATATCCTGCTTTTATAATTGTCTTAACAATCTCTTCCGAATTGTCCGGATAGTCCACTTTTACATGATCAGATGAATCCATCCAGTTTAAAAATTCAGGGATATATTTTTTCTTTAATTTTTTGACGATAGGCACGCCCATTTTCTTTAGTGCAAATGCGTTGCACTTTTGTTCAAATTGATTTTTTTGAGGAATTACCAGTAATTTCTTTTTTAAATATAAAGCATCTGCTGTGGTTGAAAATCCGGCTGCGGTAATTACTCCATTGCAGTTGGCCAGCTGCTTTAAGAAATGCCCTCTATCTAATGGAAAAACACTTACATTTCTTTTTATAATTGCATGTTTTACATTTGAAAAAACAACAAAGCGTTCTTTTTCAAATTGCTTAAACACACTGATGATTTTTTCTTCGGAATATGCTGGTAAATAAACCAAATAAAATCCTTCTTTCTTGGTTTTTAAATTCCTGACCTCTTCACTAATGATGGGTGTAAAAATTTGGGAATTGTATTGCTGAAAATGGATACCAAAATTTTCCGTACAAGGCGCATAGTATTTCAACACCAGTTTACCTGTAACATCCATAGATCGTGGTAAAGGAACATTTGGTGTATAAATCGAACATTGATTGCTGAACCCAATGCAACGTTTCTTTTGTTTGATGGCAGCCCAGCAGGAAATCGGTTCAAAATCACTGATGACAAAATCATATTCCTTAAGGTCTAGTTGTTTTACCTCATTCAGGAAACGTTTTAATTTATTTTTTTTATACGTTTCCAAATAATCAATCCCGCCCTTTTTCCCAAAACAAAAACTCATTCCTTTGAATTGGTATTTGACTTTGAAAGGAAGCGACAAGTTGTAGGAGAAGCCACTTACCAATACATCCACCTCGGCATATTTCTGCAATACGGGAACAATTGCCATAGCCCTTGTGATATGACCATTTCCCGTTCCTTGTACCGCGTATAATATTTTCATGATTTGTTTATGAACCTGTTAGTTTAAACTCACCTATTAATTCCTGGAATAGCTCTGCGTTGTTTTTTGATACGCTTGTATTAAAATCCAATTGTATAGATTTCGCCAAATGATCTTCCTGGTACTTGTAAATGCTCCACGCACCCTCGTCATACTCCAGGGATGTTAAGTTTTCTATCCAGTCGCCGGAATTTAAATACGTGATGTTGCCTTTCTCTGTCTCGACATTTTTAATAACGGGTTGGTGTATGTGACCACATATAACAAACTGGTACCCTTTATCAATAGCAATTTCAGCAGCAGTCGTTTCAAAATCGTTTATAAATTTTACTGCACTCTTTACACTGTCTTTTACTTTTTGAGAAAAGGAATATTTTTCTTTACCTATTTTTTGACGATACCAATTGAAGGCGTGATTAATCAGAATGAGTGTATCATACCCAATGGCACCAAGCTTTGCCAGCCACTTGGAGTGCTTCATCGTTACATCGAATACATCTCCGTGAAATATCCAGACTTTCTTTTTATCAATGGTAAGCACCACTTTATTGACGATTGAAAAGTTAGAAATTTTAAATCCAACAAATTTTCTAAGCATCTCATCGTGATTGCCTGTGATGTAATATATTTTTGTTCCTTTTGAAATGAGATCAATAATATAATTGATCACCATCATGTGTGATGTTGGCCAGTAATGCTTGGAAAACTGCCAGATATCGACAATATCACCATTTAGGATCAATACCTCTGGCTCAATTGTGTTTAGGTATTGAAGCAGTTCTTTTGCCTGGCAACCAAATGTTCCAAGATGGATATCGGAAATTACTGCCAGTTGAACTTTTCTTTTGTAAGACATCATTTATATGTTTTGCTTATAATGCTTGAATACGGAAAGAAAGGAATGAAAACAAAGTAGAAAAACAGCTTTTCGAACTTGACTGATGATACCTTTGAAGAAATGGTTGATTGTTTTCATGCTGTAAAGGTCCTGCAGCAATGAGAAGAGATGATTAGTGAAAGGTTATCTTAATCTGAAAGGTATGTTACGTTTATGTTAGCAACAAAAAAGCCCCTCTGAATAAATCCATCGGGGCCTGACTTTAACAAACAAACCAAAAATTATTCTTTTTTATCAGTTGCGGTTTTGCTCGGCATTTTGCAGCAAGCTTTTACTTCTGTGCTACCTGCTGTTGCCATACCTGCATGTTGCATGCAGATTTCTTTTTGCTCCGGTGTGCATTTATTTGCTTCGCAATAAGCAGCACATTCTTCTTTTGTCATGGATGCGCATTTTGCCATATCGCATGTAGAATTCTTATCAATACATGTTTGGTGAACATTTCCTTTACCAGCAACCATCGTGTTGGATGAATCAACAGAAATGTATGGTGCAATTACCAGAGACACAATACTCATTAATTTAATGAGGATGTTCATGGACGGACCAGATGTATCTTTGAACGGATCTCCCACTGTATCACCTGTTACAGATGCTTTGTGTGGTTCTGATTTTTTATAAAACGTCTCGCCATTAATATTTACACCTTTTTCAAATGATTTTTTTGCATTGTCCCATGCACCACCTGCATTGCTTTGGAAAATCCCCATCAATACGCCTGATACCGTAACACCTGCCAATAAACCTCCTAAAATTTCGGCTGAACTCACCGCTGGAAACATGCCTTTAAATCCGAATCCAACAATAACGGGAACCAATAATGCAATAGCACCTGGTAACATCATTTCACGGATAGACGCTTTTGTAGAGATCGCCACACATTTTTCATACTCTGGTTTCGCTTTGTATTCCATAATTCCCGGAATTTCACGGAACTGGCGACGTACTTCCTGTACCATATCCATTGCTGCTTTACCTACCGCTGCAATACACAATGCGGAGAAAATAAATGGAATCATCGCGCCAACAAATAAACCTGCTAATACAGGCGCTTTATAAATATCAATTGCATCAATACCAGCTACCCCAACAAACGCAGCAAACAGAGCCAATGATGTTAATGCCGCTGATGCGATGGCGAATCCCTTACCGGTTGCTGCAGTTGTATTACCTACTGCATCCAGGTTATCTGTACGCTCACGTACTTCCGGCGGCAACTGGCTCATTTCTGCAATACCACCTGCGTTATCCGCAATGGGCCCGAATGCATCGATTGCTAATTGCATCGCTGTTGTTGCCATCATACCCGCTGCTGCAATCGCAACACCATATAATCCTGCAAATGAATAAGAAACTATGATGCCCGTCGCCAACACTAAAATAGGAGCAACTGTCGATTTCATACCTACCGATAATCCACCGATGATGTTGGTGGCATGTCCTGTTGCTGATTGTTGAATAATAGAGTTTACAGGCTTTTTACCCATTGCTGTATAATACTCAGTGATAATACTCATCAATGCACCAACAATCAAACCTACAACAATTGCAAAAAATACATCATTGCTTGTAAATGTTACACCGCGTAAAAATAAGGTTGCGGGCAACATGGCTTTCACAATAAAGAAAGATGCAATACCTGTAAAGATGATGGAACTCCAGTTACCCAGGTTCAACGCATTTTGAACATTTGATTTTTCACTATTAATACGTACGAAGAACGTACCTATGATGGAGAATACGATTCCCAATCCGCAAATAACCATTGGTAAAAGGATTGGTGATATTCCATTAAAACCATCTATCGGAACTCCGTTGGGACCTTTGTCAACAATAATTTCTTGTCCTAATACCATGGTAGCCAAGATCGTTGCTACATAAGAACCGAATAAATCTGCTCCCATACCTGCAACGTCTCCCACATTATCACCTACGTTATCTGCAATAGTAGCCGGGTTACGAACATCATCCTCCGGAATACCTGCTTCTACTTTACCTACAAGGTCGGCACCAACGTCAGCAGCTTTTGTATAAATACCTCCACCTACACGTGCAAACAAGGCGATGGATTCAGCCCCTAATGAAAAACCGGTTAACACCTCAATAGCCGTTTTCATTTCATTGCTATTGGCATTCACTACATGAAAAATATTCATGAATACGATAAACAAACCGCCTAAACCCAATACAGCTAAACCAGCCACACCAAGCCCCATTACGGTACCACCTGTGAAAGATACTTTTAATGCTTTTGCTAAACTGCTACGTGCTGCTTGCGTCGTACGAACATTTGCTTTCGTTGCGGCTTTCATTCCAATATAACCTGCTGTTGCTGAAAATACGGCTCCGATAATGAAAGAAACAGCAATAATAGAACTGGAATGGATTTCATGGCCATTAACTTCATGCACAGTACCGGAAAACGCTAATAGTGCTGCTGCAAAAATCACAAAAATGCTGAGTACTTTCCATTCAGCCTTCAAAAACGCCATCGCTCCATCGGCTATATAACCCGCAAGCTCCTGCATATTTTGGTCACCTGCATCTTGTTTGTTTACCCATGCCGATTTAACAGCCATCACCAATAAACCTAAGATTCCCAATGCGGGAACCAAATAAATTACATATTCGTTCATACTACTGTCTTAGAAGTTAATAAATTAAATTTCTCCTCCCACCACTATTCTGAAATCAGGGTGGCAAACTTATGTAAAATATAATCAAAAATCAAAAAAATTTGGGAATCAGCGGCTTACTTACTCCAGAGCCCGATTGTTGAAGATGGTGTAGCCAAAATGGAACAAAATGGAGAACGGTTTTTTGACCTGGTCGTAATAATTAACACTTAAGCTGACAGGGCCTAAAATGGTATTGCATACAATGGCACCTGTACCTATATAATGCTGGAATGCAAAAGGTCTCCCAAATTCGGTTTTTAAATCTGCGGTCTTTACCAATGCCTGATAAGGCTGGAAAATATACCCTTCTGCGCGCAACTCTATATTCTTCCGGATGTTTACCACAAACTTCAATCCGCCAGCCAGGTACTTATGAGCCCGGTAGTTTTCCTTAAAAATTGTTTTACTATCCGGCGTAGGCTGAAAACTGGGAGACGACAGAATACTGGAGGTATAATTGTTGAAAAATGGCTGGGTCGAATAGGCTCCTTCCCCATATACGCCTATTTTCAAGGTACCTCTGCGGTTAAAATACCGCTCCGCAACAAATTTAAAGGAGAGCCACTCATGGTAAGCGCGAATGGTATCTTTAATAATAGAAGTAGAACCCGGCATGTTTGTTTCCAAACCATTCACATACATTACCTTAAAGTTTAAATACTCCCCTTGATTGGCATATTGTTTACGATTCAGTGAATTTACTTCATAATAGGTCTGTACCGAAGCCACATCAAAAATGGTTTTATCCGCCGAATCCGCTGTTGATGGCTGATCTTTATTAAGGTAATAAGAATCTGTTATTTCTGCCCATCCGGCTCCACTTACAATCCTCCCCTTTTTACCCGTTGGAAAGCCCGCATTTACATGTGCATAGCCTTCTTTTTGAAGCAAATAAGCTGGCTTTGTATCTTCTAACAGATCGCTGCTGCTTCTGTAATAGTCCCATTTATTGAAATTTAAAACGGGTTCTATGTACATGGGCGTACGGAATGGAAAATCAAAACGAGACTTTAACTGCACAGAGCCGTATAACTTTCCGAAGTAAACATTACCTGACAAACTGTTGGCAAATAAACCCAGGTAATTGTATTGAAGGCCTATAAACCCTTCACTGATAGGGCGATTGGAGAAGTTTCCACCAAAAGATGTCTCGAAATCCTTCTCCTTTTTAATGCGCAGGTATAAATCATAATACCCCGTACCCGGATTAAATACAGCTCTTGGATAAATATTCTTGATTTTATTGTCGGATGCCAGGCGAAAATAAGCGGCTTTGATGTCTTCTAACGTCACCAGCTTGTTTTTATGAAGTAAAATGCGGCGGGCATATTCGGATTGCTTTTCATCCAAGCCTTCAATATAAATATTATCGAAAATAATTTTTGTCTCTTTGAATAAATACGCTTTTCGTTTCTCATCTAATTCTTTAGGAGATACACGCCTTTCTACATGTTGCTTGATAAACTCTATTTGACGAATCGTTGAAACATACCCACTATCAATAAGAGCCGTAACATTATTAAAATTAAATACGCCAACATCTGTCTTTGGCTCAATCAATACACCGGCTTCACATAACACTTTGTAATCGGATTTGCTTTGCAGCATACTCCTGATTTGAGACAACAGGTTATCCTCATTTGGTGGAGGGTTGTTACCACTTACATTGCTGCCAATCATAAAAT
>DASRRA010000478.1:0-3045 GCA_035696085.1 Bacteroidia bacterium
TTTCCAATACTTGTTGTAAAGTAGCTGTGTCATGAAAAATTAATCCGCCACAGGAACTACCGGGATGCGATACCACTTTTTCTTTTCCATTTTCTGACACAATAGCCGCAGGAAAAACTGCCATCAATGTTCCTTTCTCAAAAAATAGAAGACTTGCATCATTGAATTTTCCCTCAGGATGATAAGAAAGAAAATCTCTTTCCTGGAAAATGCCTCCGTTTCTTGAGACATTTCTTACAAACTCATCCCATGCTTTATGATGATCTCCCGTATAATCTTTTACTTCAATATTGCTCATTTCAAAAATCCTTTCTTTATAATTTATTTATTTCTCAATTTCTTCGCAGGGTTACCCGCATAAAATCCCGGTTGCGCAATGTCTTTTGTTACAACGCTGCCCGCACCGATAACTGCGTGGTCACATATTTTTACAGGCAAGATCGTAGCATTGGAGCCAATGGACACATTATCACCAATGATCGTTTCTTTCCAGAGTGATTTGTTGCCCCGTGCGGGGGTACCCGCTTTCCAGTCATCATTAATAAACATAACTCCATGCCCGATAAAACAATTTTTTCCTATGGTAACTAATTCACAAATAAAACTGTGACTTTGTATTCGACAGTTGTTACCAATAATAACTCCCTTCTGAATTTCTGTAAACGGACCAACGATAGAATTGTCACCAATTGTGCAACCATAAATATTAACGGGCTCCGTTACTTTCACGTTTACTCCGAAAGTAACATCCTGTATGCCTGCATATCTTATTACCGGATCTGTCATTTCTTATGCAATGGTCTGTGCCGCTGTATAAATTTTTTCAATGATCTCAACAGTTTTAAAACCTTCAAAACTGTTTGCTGAGATAGGCGCATTATTCTTTAATACCTGCACCAGGTTTTCATATACTTTATCATGATTACTCATGGAGCCCTGGTATTGTCCATAGTCATTGGCTTTATTACCAGCAGGCAGATCCTTTATTTCGATACCTTCTATATTTTGATATTCCAGCACATTGAGGTATTGGCCTCCAATCTTTATCGTTCCCTTTTCTCCAAAAATAGTTATCGATCCCTCCATGTTTTTTTTATAACTGTTCACTGTGTAATTTACAGTTCCGATAACACCGTTATCAAATTCCAGTATCACGGCACCGGTATCTTCAAATTCAATGATGCCCTCGTGAGCATAATTACCGGTAAATGCTTTTGCCTGTTTTACGTCCCCAACCATCCAATAGAGCAGATCAATAAAATGACTGAACTGTGTAAAGAGTGTACCGCCATCTAATTTCCTGGTTCCTTTCCATGAATTATGATAATAGGCGGCATCACGGTTCCAAAAACAATTCAATTGCACACTAAAAATTTTTCCGAGCTTATCCTCATCCAGTAGTTTTTTTACAGCTTCAACCGGTGGGTTAAACCGATTTTGTTTCACGACAAAAAGTCTTTTGTTTGTTTTCTCTGCTGTCTTTATCATTTCACCACATTCCTTAACTGATATGGCCATAGGTTTTTCACAAAGTACATTTATACCTGCTTTCAATGCTTTAATACTATGCTCGGCATGTAATCCATTTGGCGTACACACGGCAATTACATCAAGATCTCTCTCAGTCGCCAATAATTCTTCAATGGATGTATAAATATTTGCGTTATATTTTTTTCCCAGTTCTTCAGCCTTAGCCGCTTCTAGATCACACACTGCAGCCAATGTGCCTGCGTGCTGTATATGTCCTGCATGACGTTGTCCTATTCTACCACAACCAACAATTGCAAATTTTATATTACTCATTATTCAAAATTGGGCTAACCGTTTTGAGATTTGATTATTAGAGCGAAATTGATCTCTCCCTTCTGAATTGTTCCCGTTTCAATTTGATTTCCCATCATATTTTTTTTTACAAAAACTTCCCAACTTTCTGGACTCCAAAAATTAATATGACCTGCAAACGTATCTACTCGTCCGTCAGGTACAGTTAACAATAAGGTGCCACCCGGATTTACCATTGACAGCAAATTAAACATTGCCAGCTCAGGGTTTAATAAATGTTCAAGAACTTCTGTGCACAATACGGTATCAAATTTTTCATCTTTGCCAGCATAGATGTCCAATTCATAAAAATAAAAATTAGAGAACAACTCTTTTGCGATCTTTATTGCTTCAGGTGAAAAATCAAACCCTGTAGCCCTACCAAATCCTACCTCCTCTTTTAAGTAGTACAGAAGATGACCAGTACCACAACCAACATCGGCAACTGTTTGACCTTCCGAAAATTTAATTTTTTCTTTTATCAATCCTGCCACCTCTTTATAAAATTCTATTCGGTCATTGTTTATATACTCGGTTAACAGACCCTCCTTCTTATAAAAATTATCCATACTTCGTTGCGAGTTATGCTGAACAGGATGTTCGACATGTGTCCATTTTTTTGAATCATGTTCATTTTTTTTTATAATCTCATAGCCCAACTTGTCCATTAAGTTCTTTAAACTTCTTTTTATAAAAATTGGTAAAGCCATTTTTGAATTAAAGTTGCTTTAGATATTAATGATTATTTACGATATTATTATCATTACGTTCAGATAAAATTTAAACCATAAAACTTTTTCTATTTATTCTGTGTACCAATGCTGATCAATTAATAAACTTTTATGTGTTGCCTCAACGGTTCTGCCTGTACCAAAAAAATCCCCGTTTTCAACATTAATAATTTCAGCATCCCTGATCCAATCCTCAATAATACCGTGATTCCGTATAATGATATTGAGAGAATATTGTCCATGACTAAATGGTAATTTATCCAAAAGACAAACAATACATCCTTTTTGATCGCCGGTCCTTATAAAATAATTAAGAAAATCTGTAGCTAATACAGATACCAACAATCCTTCAGAATTTGTAAACGATATGGCAACCGAAAGATTTAAGGACGAAACTTTTATTTTACACTCATAATAAATTTTAAACATAGTTTTTTGTCCACTTATAAAGACAGGTTGTATGTCTCCTTTTTCATTTGTCATTTTGAAATCA